>CABUTY010000144.1 GCA_902494595.1 uncultured Porphyromonadaceae bacterium
AACGCAGACAACGTTGCTCGACAGAATAGCTGCGCCGGCCGATTTGCGGAAGCTTGACGAGAGTCAGCTGCCGCAGGTATGCGCGGAAATCCGGCAATCGATAATCAACGGCCTCTCCGACAATCCGGGGCATTTCGGGTCGAGCATGGGTGCCGTGGACATCATAGTGGCCATGCATTATGTCTTCAACACTCCTTTCGACAGAATTGTCTTCGATGTAGGACACCAGGCCTATGCCCATAAGCTACTGACGGGACGTCGTGAGGCATTCGCCACCCAGCGCACACTCGGCGGCATAAGCGGTTTTCCGGCGCCATCGGAGAGCTGCTACGACACGTTCACCTGCGGCCATGCCGGCAATTCGATATCGGCGGCCCTGGGAATGGCCATAGCCGACCTCAACACCCCCGGCCGTGAGGAGGCTCATACCGTAGCCCTTATCGGCGATGCCTCCATGAGCAACGGCCTCGCCTTCGAAGGACTCAACAATGCCGCCATCAATCCCAACAACCTCCTGATAATCCTCAACGACAACGACATGTCGATATCTCCCAATGTCGGCTCGCTGCACCGTTATCTGTCGGAACTCACCACATCGGGAGGATATAACCGCTGGCGTCACCGCGTATATAACGCTTTCCGCAATAAAGGACTGATGGACGACCGCCGCCGGGGTCGCGTGCTTCGCTTCGGCAATGCCCTCAAATCGCTCGTGTCAAACCAGCAGAACATCTTCGAGGGTCTCGACATACGTTACTTCGGGCCCTTCAACGGCAACGACGTCAGGAAAGTGGTTCAGGTACTGAATGAAATCAAGGATATGAAGGGGCCGCGTATCCTTCATCTGCATACGGTCAAGGGTTACGGCTACGAGCCGGCCATGCGTAATCCGAGCGACTGGCATGCTCCGGGCAAATTCGATCCGGCCACGGGAGAGCGGTCGCAGTCGGCAGGGGGCAGCGCCAAATGGCAGGAGGTGTTCGGCAGGACTCTCGTAGACCTCGCCGACCGTAACGACAACGTGGTGGGAATCACGGCCGCGATGCTTTCGGGAACATCTGTCGACATGCTTCAGAAGACACACCCCGAGCGCGTGTACGATGTAGGCATATCGGAAGGTCACGCCGTGACCTTCGCCGGAGGTCTTGCCTCGCAGGGCAAGCATCCTTTTGTGGCGGTATATTCGGCGTTCCTGCAGCGTGCTTACGACAATATCATCCACGATGTGGCGATACAGCGGCTTCCCGTGACGTTCTGCATAGACCGCGCCGGCCTTGTGGGAGAGGATGGCGTGACTCATCACGGACTTTTCGACCTCAGTTACCTCTCCAATATTCCGGGGATGCCTGTAGCGGCGCCGTCGGAAGGATGGATGCTGCGCTCGCTGATGGCCACGGCATATGCCTATGACGGTCCTATGGCCATACGTTATCCGCGCGGCTCATGCGGCGAGATGCCGGCAAATCCCATCGACGAGCCGATGACCATAGGCAGGGGAAGGGCAGTGGCGGAGACGGAGGGTGCCGACACGGCCATTGTGACCATAGGCCCTGTGCTTGCCGATGCCCGTAAGGCTGTGGATATCCTTGCACAGCGGGGAATAAAAACGAGCCTTTACGACATGATATGGGTGAATCCTCTCGACGGCGAGCTGCTGAGGCGCATTGCCGAAAAGCATAAGCACATCGTAACCGTAGAGGATGGCATTCGTAAGGGAGGATTCGGCAGCAAGGTCCTGGAATGGCTTGCCGACGGGGGAATCGACACAAGGGTGACACGTCTCGGCGTCCCCGACGAATGGATAGCCCACGGTACAGTCAAGGAGTTGAGAAACATTTGCGGTTTCGACACCGATGCCATAGTGGTGGCGGTAGCGGGGCAGGCGTCAGACTGTAAGAAATGAAGATAGTCATAGCCGGTTCGGGCGAGGTGGGAAGGCATCTTGCCAAGATGCTGTCGAAGGAAAACCAGGACATTACATTGCTGGACCGTGACCAGTCGCGTCTCGACGTAATCGACTCCAACTACAATCTTATGACCTGGAACGGCTCTCCTTACAGCTTCCAGAGTCTGAAGGATGTGGCGGTGGATGAAGCCGACCTCTTCATAGCCGTGACCCCTTACGAGACCGACAATATCCTCTCGTGCGCCATAGCCAAGAAGCTGGGAGCCGCAAAAACCGTGGCCCGTATCGACAACAGCGAGTTCATTGTGCCTAAATATGGCGGAGTGCTCAAGGAATTAGGCGTTGACTTCATGATATATCCCGAGAATCTTGCTGCCAACGAGATTGCCATGTCGCTGAGCCATAACTGGGCCCGTTACTGGGGAGAGCTCCATGAGGGAAAACTGCTCATGATAGGAGTTAAGGTTTACGGCAATTCTCCGTTGCTTAATACCAGGATAAAGGATCTTCCCGTCACCACCCATGATTTCCACATAGCGGCCATAAAGCGGCATAACGAGACAATCATCCCTAACGGAAATGACGAGATACTTCCCGACGACATAGTCTACTTCATTACCACGCCGCCGTTCATAGAGGATGTCAGGGAGCTGTGCGGCAAAACCAGACGGGTGATACATGACGTTATCATTCTGGGCGGCAGCCGTATTGCGCGAAGGTTTGCCAGGCTCTTCCACGACAGATTCCATATCAAGATTCTCGACTATGACATGGCCAAGTGCGAGAAGATGGCTACCGAGCTTCCCCCTGACTGCGAGATTGTATATGGCGACGGCCGCGACATAGAGGTGCTCCGGGAAAACACAATCTACCGCTATGATGCTTTCATGGCTCTGACCGGCTCGTCGGAAACGAATATCCTTGCCTGCATGACGGCTAAGGAATTCGGTGTTCCGAAGACTGTCGCCGATGTGGAGAACCTGCAGTTTGTGGACCTTGCCGAGAATATGAACATCGGCACCACCATCAACAAGAAGCTTCTGGCTTCGAGCCGTATCTATAAGATTCTTATAGATTCCGACCAGAGCAATTCGCGTTTTCTGACATTGGCAGATGCCGATGTCGCGGAGATCATGGTTCATGAGGGAGCGCGGATTACGAAAAAGCCGGTAAGTCAGCTGAAGCTTCCTTTCGGTATGACTCTTGCGGCTCTTATCCGCGACGACAAGGTTTCGCTCGTAGGCGGCGACACTCAGATACGTGCCGGCGACTATGTGGTGGTGTTCAGTCTGCAAGGTACTCTCGACAAGATTGAGAAATGGTTCAGCTAAAGCGTAATATCAAAGGGCGCCCCCTGAAGGTAAGGCTCCCCCGGCTGGCGCATAAGAAGTATATCAATCTGCTGATGCTTCTGCGTGTGGAAGGGTGGCTGCTGTCGATAGAGGCCATTTTCATGCTGATACCGTGCGTGATAGCGTTGATATACGAGCCTGAGAGTTCGTTGCCTTTTTTTATTGTGGCGGGCATCACGGGTAGCGTCGGCGTGCTGATGACGCTGATACATCCCAAGTCGAAGGAGATGGGGCGCCGCGAGGCCATTCTGCTTACCGGACTCACCTGGGTGATTCTCTCGCTCTTCGGCATGCTCCCCTTTATTTTCTATGGCACCCACATGTCGGTGACGGATGCCTTTTTCGAGACCATGAGCGGTTTCACCACCACAGGCGCCACAGTGCTTTATTCTCTGGCGGATGTGCCGAAGTCGATTATTCTATGGCGCTGTCTGATACAATGGTTCGGCGGTCTGGGAATCCTGCTTTTCACGCTGGCTGTGGTGCCGATGCTCAATTCATCGGGCGGTATGCTCCTCTTCAATGCGGAGGTGACGGGCATCACCCACGACAAGCTGCGTCCGCGTGTCAGCGCCACAGCCAAGGGCCTTTGGCTCGTGTACATAGTGCTTACGGTCATGCTTGTGGGGCTCCTCGCCTTTTCCGACATGGACTTCTTCAATGCTCTTTGTTACGCCATGTCCACTATGTCTACTGGCGGTTTCAGCACCTCCGACGACGGTATCGCGCTCTACAATACGCTATACGTCAAGGTGGTGATGGTGATATTCATGTTTCTAGGCGGCGTCAATCTGTCGCTTATTTACAATGCCGTGAGCGGAAAGGTGATGAATATCTTCCGCAACACCGTTTTCAAGGCTTATCTGTGTTTCGTACTTGCCGGATATCTGCTCATTTCGGCCGATGTGCTGTTGGAGGGACTTTATGAGGATGTGTCGGATGTCACGATCGACCCTCTATTCCAGACGGTGTCGATGCTGTCGTCGACGGGTATAGCTGCACCCGGATTCAGCAGCTGGGGACCTCTGGCTGTAGTGGTGATTCTGGTGCTGATGTTCGTGGGAGCCTGTGCCGGAAGTACTTCAGGCGGTGCAAAGATCGACAGGTTCATCGTCCTTTTCAAATTCATCAAGAATGAGTTTTATAAGATAATGCATCCCAACTCAGTCACCACCGTGATATTGAACGGGCGTGGCACCAATCCGGCTATCATACACAAGACGCTCGCTTTTCTGTTCCTTTATATCATAGTGATTGTAGTGGGCGGCACAGTAATCAGTCTTTTCGGCATACCGCTGGCCGACGGAGTGTTCTGTGCGTTGCAGGCAGTTTCCAACATGGGAATGGGCACGGATACCACCGGCCTCAACGGCGACTATTCCCTGATGCCCGACGCAGTGAAATGGCTGTTGTCGTTCCTGATGCTCGTAGGCCGTCTTGAAATCTTCACCGT
>CABUTY010000145.1 GCA_902494595.1 uncultured Porphyromonadaceae bacterium
CAACATCACTCTCGACAGGAAATGCCGGATACTCGTAGTGTCGGGTCCCAACGCCGGCGGAAAGTCGGTGACTCTGAAAACTGTGGCTATCGTGCAGTATATGATGCAATGCGGCATCATGCCCACTCTCTATGAGAACTCACATATGGGTATCTTCCATACCCTCATGATTGACATCGGCGACGAGCAGAGCATCGAGAACGAACTTAGCACCTATTCGTCGCATCTTCGCAACATGCGCGGCTTTCTGCAACATGCCGATGGCCGCACCCTCTTCCTTGCCGATGAGATGGGCTCGGGGACAGAACCTCAGATAGGCGGCTCCATAGCCCAAGCCATCCTCGGCAAACTGGGCACAGCGGGCGCTTTCGGTATCGTCACCACACATTACCAGAATCTCAAGACGTTTGCCGACAAGACGGAGGGTTTCATCAACGGTGCCATGCAGTACGACCGTCAGCATCTGCAGCCTCTCTTCCGACTCGAGACCGGGGTTGCCGGCAACTCTTTTGCCCTGGATATAGCCCATAAGATGGGACTTCCTCACGATGTGATTGCCGAGGCCAAGGAGATTGTGGGCAGCGATTATGTCGACATCGACAAGTATATGGCCGATATAGCGCGCGACCGTCGTTACTGGAACGCCAAGCGCCGCGACATCAGGGAGAAGGAGGCGCGTCTCGACAATATTCTCGAGAAGTATGAGGCGCAGACCGGTGACATCAAGGAGCGACGTCGCGAGATTCTTGACGAGGCGCGTCGAACCGCCCGCGAAATCGTGGAGGGCCTTAATGCCAAAATTGAACGTACCATTCTCGATATTCGCAATGTGCAGGCCGAGAAGGAACGTACCAAGGCTCTGAGAGCCGAACTCAACAAATATGTCGATGAGACTCTGAACCCTGCCGTTGATGAGGCTCCTTCCAAGCTGAAACCTCTCAAACACAAGAGCCGGAAGAAAGCCGCAGCCAACGGGGATGACAAGGCGACTGCGGCACCGAAGGCCGAGGAGCGTAAGCCTCTGGCTGTAGGTGATTACGTCACGATGGTAGGGAGCAATATGGGTGGGGAGATTCTATCGGTCAGCGGCAAGAAGGCGGAAGTGGCGTTCGGTGCCTTGCGAACGTTCGTCGACATCTCCAGGCTCGCGCGGTCGCGAAAGCCGAAGCAGAGCGCGTTGACAGCTGCCAATGTGGGTGTGGCCACGTCGGCCGATAGCCGTGAGCGCCAGCTCAACTTCCGTCGCGAGATTGACGTGAGAGGAATGCGTGCCGACGAGGCTTTGCAGGCTGTCACTTATTTCCTCGACGACGCCATTCAGTTCCAGGCCGACAAGGTGAGAATACTTCACGGCACCGGCCACGGCATCCTCAAGACCCTCATACGTCAGCAGCTCAAAGCCAACCCCGCCATCGCCTCCTTTGAAGACGAGGACATCCGTTTCGGCGGCGCCGGCATCACCGTCGTAAACATCAAATAATTAAACGTATGCGAGGTTTTACAATCTACTTAGTGTAGTAAGTGTAATCTATCGTGAAATGAGAATCAATGCATGCGCGAGATACATGTTGATGGCCTTGGCGGTGACAGTGTCAATGGTCGTTGTGGGCTGCGGCAGACAGGAGGGATCCGATGCCGGTACGATGTTCTACAACGAGGTACGTAGCGTCAACAAACTCGTATTGTCGAGAATGACCATTACAAAAGTCGCCACTCTCGACGACCTCGATATAAGTAAGGCCGACGGTCTACGTGAGCAGATGGAGGCTATTGCCGACATGGTAAAGATCGGCGACAGAATAGCCGCATATTCATACGACACATATCTTGACGCCTTCATCGACATGTCGGCTATAACCCCCGACGACATCATTGTGAACAAAGCCGACAGTACCGTGACATTCAATCTGCCGGCGGTACAGACCGAATTCAAAGGTAGGGACATGGCCCTTAAAGAGATACATTATCGCGTCACGGGTCTGAGGTCGCAGATCAAGCCCGCGGAGCGTGCCGCAATCAAGGAGAAATGCAACACCTTACTGAAAAAGGAAGTGGAGACCAACGACAAATACAGCTCATATCTGGTGAAAGAGGCAGAAGCCAAAGCCAGGGATTTTTTCAGCGGCATAGCTTCTGAAAACGGCTATAAGGCCATAGTGACGTTTGACAAATGAAAATTATGAGAATATTATACCTGCTGTTGGCTCTGCTCGTGGCAGGTGTGGTGGTATGGCTGGTGATTGAACTGCGACGTCCCGCCGAAACTGACAGAGTCACAGTGGAAGATGCCAAAATCCGGAACATCAAGCGCATGGCTCAGCTGTGTAACACGGAGATATACCGCGACATTCCCATAAAGGCATCGATAGGAAAGAGACATATCATGGCCGTGATGAGCGTGCGTGGAAGCATAGCCTTCAATCTTGACGAATCGGATATCTCGTTGACCGGCGATACGGTGCATATCAGACTGCCGAAGGAGAATATCGAGGTACTTGAATCTACCGACCCCGGCTCATACCGCGTCATTGATACCTGGAACGACAACTTTTTAGGTTCCTCCAACTTCACCACATCAGAGGAGAATGCGATAAAAGAGAAATACCGCAAGTCGATGGTGACGGGCATGTATCGCGACGGCACCGTGACTCGTGCCCGCGCCGAAGCCGCCGAAAACCTCGCCTCGATGGTGTCGGCAATCTCAGGCAAACCTGTGGTCGTGAAATAACACTTTTTGAAACAATCTTAAATCATATATCGTGAAAGAGACAGAAGTTAGTTTCCGGCGCAAGCCGGAATGGCTCAAGATAAAGCTGCCCCGCGGCTTCAAGGCAAGTCAGGTAGTGGGCATGCTCAACGACAGACATCTGCACACCATATGCAGCTCGGGGATGTGTCCCAACAGAGCGGAATGCTGGGGCAACGGTACAGCCACATTCATGATTGGCGGCAACATATGCACACGCAACTGCCGTTTCTGCAATGTCACCGGCGGCAAACCCCTGCCACTAGACCCGCGTGAAATAGAGGATATAGTGACAAGCGTGGCGGAGCTCAAACTGAAACATCTTGTAGTGACCTCTGTGACTCGCGACGACCTCCCCGATGGCGGCGCGCATCACTGGGCCACGCTGATACACCGTATGCATCAGGAAATACCTTCGGTAACCATGGAAGTGCTTATCCCCGACATGCAGGGACGCGAAGAGTTGCTTGACATCATATTGGCAGAACATCCCGACGTCATCTCTCACAACATGGAGACGGTGCGTCGACTCACGCCTGAGGTGCGCCGCGTCGCCGACTACGACCGCAGTCTGCGCGTACTCCAATACCTCAGAAGTAAAGGCGCCGTCACTAAGAGCGGTATCATGCTCGGCCTCGGCGAAACGCGCGAAGAAATATTACGGACTATGGACGACCTACGCGCCGTCGACTGTCAGGTTATGACAATAGGACAGTATCTCCAACCCTCCAAGGAGCATTATCCAGTGCAGGCATACATTCATCCCGACGTGTTCGAGGAGTACCGGCTCATCGGCATCGAAAAAGGCTTCCGGCATATGGAGTCGGCACCGATGGTTCGGTCGTCATATCACGCTGAAAAGCATGTACACAAGTAGAAAACCGGAATAAAGGAATTATCCGATAAGAGTAAGCAATCTCTTCACGAGATTGGCGGAGATGTCCGGGATGTCGAGAGATGTTCCGGACAGCTCTTTCTGCATACTGGTCACGCCCTTGTCGGTGATGCCGCAGGGATTTATAAGCGAGAACATCCGCAGGTCGGTATTGACGTTCAGCGCCAGTCCATGCATGGTAATGCCATGGCTGACCTTCACGCCTATGGCGCAAATCTTGCGTGCCGTGGGCTTGTTCCAGTCTATCCATACACCGATCTGGTCATCATTGCTGGTGGTGGCTATCCCGTAAATAGCCAATGTGTCGCGGACAGCCTGCTCGAGAATCTCCACATACTGCCGCACGCCGAGATGATGCCGCCGGAGGTCTATCATGGGATATGCCAAGAGCTGCCCAGGCCCATGATATGTCACGTCGCCGCCACGCTCTATTCGTATGCATTCCGCACCCACGCGTGCAAGGGTCTTCTCGTCGGCCAGCATGTTGCCGCTGTCGCCGTGAAATCCTACTGTATATACATGCGGATGTTCGCAGACAGCTATCACTTCCTCAGCTTCACTGTCGGCTATCAGACGCCCGAATATCTCTTTCTGACGTTCCCACGCCTCGCGGTAGGGGATAAGTCCCCAATATTCCGTCCTCACTGCGCTTCTTCTCAATGTTTTCCCGACTCTGATTTCTCCTCGGCTTCATATTCGCGCTCGAGGAAGAGCTTTACCTCGCGGAAAAGCTTGGAGGCGAACACGAAATCATTCAGCGATTGCGACTTGGAGCGGAAGATGTTCTTGTCGTCGCCCACCCAGTCGCAATGACCCTGGTTGATGAAAATGATGTTTTCACCGATACCGAGCACGGAGTTCATGTCGTGGGTGTTGATGATGGTGGTGATGTTGTATTCGTGTGTGATGTCGCTGAGGAGGTCGTCGATAAGTATGGAGGTCTTGGGGTCGAGGCCCGAATTGGGCTCATCGCAGAAGAGGTATCGCGGATTCAAGGCGATGGCACGGGCAATGGCCACGCGCTTCTGCATGCCACCCGATATCTCGCTGGGATACTTGTCG
>CABUTY010000146.1 GCA_902494595.1 uncultured Porphyromonadaceae bacterium
ATCATCACCGAAGCGTTGGGCACATTCACCCCCACCTCTATAACGGTAGTGGCAACAAGAATGCTCGTCTCGCGGCGCAGAAACCGCTCCATCTGCTCATCTTTGGCATCCGGTTTCATCTGTCCATGCACCATCCCCACCTGCCATCCGCTGAAAATGCCGGCAAGCCGCTCTCTGCCCTCCTCCACACTCTTGAGTTCCAGCTTCGGATTCTCCTTGACCAACGGATATACCACGTACACCTGCCGCCCGGCATTGAGTTCACGCTGCACAAGGCGATACACTTCCATACGGTCTTCCTCATATCTCATCACGGTGGTGACCGGCTTCCTGTTGGGAGGCAGCTCATCAATCACCGACACGTCAAGGTCGCCGTAGACGGTCATGGCCAGAGTACGCGGAATGGGAGTTGCGGTCATGACAAGCACGTGAGGGGCCACCTCACCCTTCTTCCACATCCGGGCACGCTGAGCCACGCCGAAACGGTGCTGCTCGTCGATTACTGCCACGCCGAGGCGCCGGAATCTTACGCCATCCTCTATGAGGGCATGCGTGCCCACAAGTATATGTATGTCGCCATCAAGGAGCCCCTGATGGATTTCCCGGCGTTTTGCCGTACGGGTACTGCCCGTAAGCAGTTCCACACGAAGCCCTATCCTTTCGCCCCAGCCGCGGAGCGTCTCGTAATGTTGGCCCGCAAGTATTTCCGTAGGGGCCATCAAAGCTCCCTGGCAACCGTTGTCGACGGCCATCAGAAGAGTCATGAAAGCCACTATGGTCTTACCGCTGCCTACATCGCCCTGAAGCAGCCGGTTCATCTGTCGCCCCTGACGCATGTCGTCGCGTATCTCATGAAGCACACGCTTCTGCGCCCCCGTAAGCTCAAAGGGAAGACACTCTTTGTAATATTTGTTGAACAACGGCCCTATCTTCGGGAAAGGGATGCCCGGTATACTCAGACTGCGCTCGCGACTGTAACGGAGTATCTGCAATTCGAGATAGAACAGTTCCTCGAACTTCATCCGTTCGCGAGCCTTGGCCAGCCTGGCGGGATGTGTGGGGAAATGCATCTCCCGCAGAGCGTCGTGCAAGGGCATCAGCCTGTAGGCCGTCACCACTTCCGGAGGCAATGTCTCCGTCATCGTGGAGAAGCCGGGATGTGTCAGCAAATTGCGGACAAGATTATTGAACGCCTTGGTGGAGAAACCTTTGCGCCGCGACACATCCGTAAGGTTGTAGACTCCTGTAAAACCTGTCGGCGGCCTGGTTTCATCGTAAGGCGTGATTTCCGGGTGTGCCATCGACCATATGTTGCGGTATTCGGCAGGCTTTCCGAAAATCACGTAAGGGACACCCGGCTTGTAAAGATTCGCCAACGACTTTACTTTTGAGAACCACACGCACTCCATTAGCCGCTCGCCGTCGCTGAACACTCCCTTGAGGCGCTGACGGGCGCCCTCTCCCTCGGTACTGAACTGTATGAAATGTCCACGCAGCTGCACCGCCGGCATCTCTCCATGAAGCTCCGAGATCCGGTAAAAGCGGCTCTTGTCGACATATCGGAAAGGGAAGTAATAGAGGAGGTCGCGGAATGTATGTATCTCGAATTCCCGAGCCAGCTCACGGGCCCTGGCATCGCCTACTCCTTTGAGGTATTTTATGTCGTTGTCGGCGAATCCCATATCTCTGCTTATCTGTGCATCTTGAGCAAAGCCTCGGCAACGGCGAAGTCAGAGGGCGTGGTTACCTTGATATTGTCAGGGTCGCCGTCGCATATGAATACCGGAACTCCAGCACTCTGCACAATGGAGGCATCGTCGGTAAAGAGACGTTTACGTCCTTCGGCAATCATCTTGCCGAAGGCATCATCGAGAACCGACTTGCGGAACACCTGCGGCGTCTGCACAGCCATAAATTCGGCACGGTCCACGGGCACGGTATCAAAACCTTCAGCCTCTGCCGGCATTTTGCGGCGCAGGGAATTGACCTCCGGCACACAAGGAATCGCGGCGCGATGAATTTCGGCTGTCCGCCACAGACGGCTCACCAATTCCGGCGACAATACGGGACGGGCAGCATCGTGCACGGCCACCAGCGACTCGTCGCCGTCAACGGCCATGAGACCGTTGACTGTCGACTCTATCCTGTCGCGCCCTCCGCTTACCACCGACACCTTGATATCCCTGTCGGCTTCCGGCAACGAACGGTACATGATGTCCCAGTCGTCGAAAAAACCGGGATGCATCACTATGATGATGTTGGTCGACGGGTCGCTCTCATGAAAAGAGCGCACCGCCCACCATAACATGGGAATGCCCAACAGTTCGCGGAACTGTTTGGGCACTCCACCGCCGGCACGTGTACCGTCACCACCGGCTAATATCAGGGCATATCTTGCCATCGGAATCACATGTTCATGCCGCCGTCAACCTGAATAACCTGGCCGGTGACATAACCTGCCATGTCGGAAGCGAGGAATGTAGCCACATTGGCGATATCCTCCACCTTGCCGCCACGACGCAACGGAATCTTTTTTGTCCATTCCTCGCGCACCTCGGCGGGGAGCGCCTCGGTCATGGCTGTCTCGATGAATCCGGGTGCTATGGCGTTGGCACGGATACCACGGCTGCCTACCTCCTGGGCGATACTCTTGGCAAGTGCTATAAGACCTGCTTTCGAAGCCGCATAGTTCGACTGGCCGGCGTTGCCGTGTACGCCTACCACCGACGCCATGTTGATAATCGACCCGCTTTTCTGTCGCATCATGATCGGCAGTACGGCGTGGATATAATTGAACGCCGATTTAAGGTTCACCGCTATCACGGCATCCCACTGCTGCTCGGTCATACGGAGCATAAGACCATCCTTGGTGATACCGGCATTGTTTACGAGTATGTCAATGCGACCGAAGTCGTTCTTTATTTCGGCCACAGTCTTCTCGGTGGCGGCGAAGTCGGCAGCATTGGAGGCATACCCCTTGCATTTCACGCCATAGGCGGTTATCTCCTCCTCCGTTTTCTTGCCGTTCTCGTCAATAACCAGGTCGGTAAAGGCTATGTTGCAACCCTCCGACGCATACTTCAGAGCGATTTCCTTGCCGATGCCGCGGGCGGCCCCGGTAATTACCGCTGTCTTTCCTTCAAGTAATTTCATGTCTTGTATATAATCTTTTCGTCTTTAAAGACGATGTTTTTATTTCTTTTTCTGTCAGTGGCGGCTGGTTATGCCGTTGACAATCAGGTTCGTGATTGAAGTCACAATCTGATCTTTTCCTATGCCGTACTCGGTCAGCGTATTCCTGATATACGGCACGTCCATGCCATGTATCATATTGGTGATCATCAGGGCTGTTTCCTTGATGTCGGCAATGATAAACACATCATTGTCGACACCCTCCTGAAGAATCCGCATGAGCAGACCTGTTTCCTTCTTGGCTATTATGGAGCGAGCCCTGTCCACCTTTCTCACGTCCCTGAAAAAGCCGGCACGCAGCGAACCGTTGCGGGAAACGACCTCACGCATCTTTTCCAGACGGGCCTTCACATACTCCTGGAGTTTCTGTTCAGGCCGCATCGGACGGGCCACTATCGCCCGCAATGCCTTGATAAGATCATCGGTCTCGCTCTCTATGACGGCATTGAATATTTCCCGCTTCGACTTGAAATAGGTATAAATGGTGCGCCGGCCCTTGTCGGAGGCCGTCGCTATATCATTCATCGTGGTGTTCTCCACGCCTTGCCGTGCAAACAGCGAGCGGGCTACTTCTATGAATCTGTCGCGGGTCTTCTTTACCATCGGCGTTGAAAATCTTTTCCTCAATATGCAAAATTACAATTTTTTCTGCAATTCTCATAACCGAGATGCATATCAGAGCACATATCAGCCAATATTATCGCTGTTCAAGCCCATTTTCTCCCAATATCAGCTGCATCTCGGGTAGAACATCAGCCGTAAGGCTTATATTCTCTTTTGATACCGGGTGAACAAATTCCACTTTATGAGCCTGCAATGATATTCCGCCATCGGGGTTGCTTCTGCGCGCCCCATATTTGAGGTCTCCTTTTATTACGCATCCCATATTGGCAAGCTGTGCCCGTATCTGGTGTTTGCGGCCCGTAAGCAGTTCCACCTCCAGCACTGTGTACCTCCGGCCCTGCGCCAGCGTGCGGTAACGAAGCCGCGCAAGCTTGGCATCCCTGCTGCCGGCGGCGGTCACAAACGTCTTGTTGATACGGCCATCCGACACGAGCCAATCCTCCAGCAGACCTTCGGGACGCGGAGGCTTCCCCGCCACAAGAGCCAGATACGTCTTATGCACCTTGCCGTCGCGGAACATGGCGTTCATCCTTTCCAACGCCTTGGAAGTACGCGCAAAGACCACCAGTCCCGCCACGGGACGGTCGAGCCTGTGGACAACCCCGCAAAACACATTGCCAGGCTTGGCATACTTTCCCTTGATGTAATCCTTGACCATCTCAGACAATGGCTTGTCGCCGGTCTTGTCGCCCTGCACGATCTCCCCGGCTCTCTTGTTGACCACTATCAGATGATTGTCTTCGTAGACCACTTCCATAACACTGACTATACTAAAAAGAAAAAGCGGCCTCCGTAACGAAGCCGCTCTGTTGGTGGCGGGGGCAGGACTCGAACCTGCGACCTTTGGGTTATGAGCCCAACGAGCTACCACTGCTCCACCC
>CABUTY010000147.1 GCA_902494595.1 uncultured Porphyromonadaceae bacterium
CTGTCGTTTTATATGTGGGTGGTGGCGTTGCTGCTTATAGTCGGCAGCTGCGTGAGTTTTGTGATACTCCACTGGGACGAGAGCCGTCTGTCGCTGCTGACATGGCTTGTGGCGGGAGCTCTTGCGGTATGTCTGTTGCAGTTTGTGGCGGGACGCAGGATGGGAGCATGGTTCCGTAGAAAGGCCGAAGAAAGGGGAGCCGGGGTTAACGGCAAAACCGATATGCGCGTGTCGTGCGCCCAGAGCCTTATGCAGAAAAACACGGTGCTCGCCGTATGGCTCGCCATGGCTTATATGACCCCCATGGCTTCCGTGGCTCCAGCTGCATATATAGCTTGGCAGAATATCGTCAACTCATGGCAGCTGTGGCGTAAAGGGTGATTGTTGAATTTTGACATTATAGAAATATTTTGACATTACAGAAATAAATGCATACAAGAGAAGAAAAACTGGCCGCCTTCAACAAGGTTCTTGACGTGTTGGAGACGTTGAGAGAGAAATGTCCGTGGGACCGTAAGCAGACCAACGAGTCGTTGCGTGCCAATACTATAGAAGAGACTTATGAACTTGCCGACGCACTGATGGCCGACGACAATGCCAACATATGCAAGGAACTTGGCGATGTGCTGCTGCATGTGGTTTTCTATAGCAAGATAGGCGAGGAGAAAGAGGCTTTCGACCTTGCAGATGTGTGCACCAAATTGACCGACAAACTCATCTACCGTCATCCTCACATATATGGCAACGTACAGGCCGATACGGCGGAGCAGGTCACATCAAACTGGGAGAAGCTGAAGCAGACGGAGAAGGATGGCAACAAGACAGTACTCGGAGGAGTGCCCCGTGCGTTGCCGGCTATGATCAAGGCAGAGCGCATCCAGGAGAAAGCTGCCAACGTAGGCTTCGACTGGAAGAACCGCGAGGATGTATGGCAGAAAGTCAAGGAGGAGACCGGCGAGGTGCAGACCGAAATAGAGCATAAGGACAAAGCCCGGCTGGAGGCAGAGTTCGGCGATCTGCTGTTTGCCATAATAAATGCCGCCCGGCTGTATGGCGTGAATCCCGAGAATGCGCTGGAACATACCAACCGCAAATTCATAAGCCGCTTCAATTATATAGAGGCGTCGGCGCGTGCGCAGGGCAAGCGGGTCAGCGACCTTACCCTCGCCGAAATGGATGCCCTCTGGGACGAATATAAGACAAAAGAGGAGCAATGATATTGTGCATCACGGAGAAGCCGAGCGTAGGCCGCGACATAGCCCGTATCCTCGGAGCCGACAGACCTATGGGCGGCTATATGGAGGGTAACGGCTACTGGGTGACGTGGACTTTCGGTCATCTGTGCACTCTCAAGGATCCCGCCGACTATGAGCCGGGATGGAAACCGTGGGCTCTCTCTCGTCTCCCGATGATTCCCGCCAGGTTCGGAATAAAGCTTATCGACGACGATGGCATACGCCGGCAGTTCAATGTCATCAAGGACTTGCTGTCGAAATGTGATGAGGTTGTAAACTGCGGTGATGCCGGGCAAGAGGGCGAAGTAATCCAGCGGTGGGTGATGCAGAAGGCGGGCTGCGACAAGCCAATACGACGTCTGTGGGTGAGCTCTCTGACCGATGAGGCTGTCAGGGAGGGCTTCAGCCATCTGCGGGAACACAAGGATCTCGACTCCTTATACACTGCCGGGATATGCCGTGCCATAGGCGACTGGATTCTGGGAATCAACGCCACACGTCTGTATACTCTCAAATATGGGCGTGACAGGCAGGTGCTCTCCGTGGGACGGGTGCAGACGCCTACGCTCGCCCTGGTGGTGAACCGTCAGAAGGAGATAGAGAACTTCGTGCCCAAGGATTACTGGGAGCTTAAGACGCGTTATCGCGATACCCTCTTCTCGGCCACCTGCAAAGGCTTCGAAAACGAAGCCGACGGACAAAAGGCCGTCGAAGAGGTGAGGAAGGCTTCGTTTATGATTGACGATGTGGCAAAAAAGAAGGGTAAGGAGGCGCCGCCGAGACTCTTCGACCTGACATCGCTGCAGGCTGAGGCTAACAAGAAATACAACATAGGTGCCAACGACACCCTCAAGGCTATCCAGAGTCTATATGAGAAGAAACTCACAACCTACCCGCGTGTGGATACCACTTATCTCACTGACGACATGTATCCCAAGTGTGGCGGAATACTGCGAAGCCTTAAGCCATATGCCTCATTGGTGGCACCTCTCGCCGAAGGAAAGCTGAAAAAAAGCAAGAAGGTGTTCGATAATTCAAAGGTTACCGACCATCATGCCATTATTCCCACAGGGCAGCCTTTCTCGGCAGCCGGCCTTTCCGACGACGAGAAACATGTCTTTCATCTTGTGGCCCAGCGGTTTATCTCGGCATTTTATCCCGACTGTTCATATGAGCAGACCACAGTCAAGGCACATGCCGGAAAAATCGGTTTCAAAACCACCGGCAAGATAATCCTCGACGAAGGGTGGCGCAAGGTCTATGCCGGAAAGAAAACAGCCGAAATTTCGGCGGATAGCGATGAAGACCGTATACTGCCCGATTTCAGGCAGGGCGAGACCGGACCACATGAGCCAATGCTTGCCAAGCGCACCACCAAGCCTCCGAAATATTATACGGAGGGCACCTTGTTGAAGGCCATGGAGACAGCCGGCTCTATGGTCGACGACGAGGAGCTGCGCGAGGCGCTTAAAGCCAATGGCATAGGTAGACCTTCCACCAGAGCTGCCATAATAGAGACACTTTACAAAAGAAACTACATACGTCAGGAGCGCAAATCGCTGAGAGCCACACAGGCAGGCATTGACCTTATAGACATAATCAACGAGGAGCTGCTTAAAAGCGCCAAGCTTACAGGCATCTGGGAGGGCCGACTAAGGGCCATTGAGGCCGGAACTTATCAGTCTGGCGAGTTTATCTGTCAGCTCAAGCAGATGATTACGCAGATTACCTCAAACGTGATGCACGACACCGGCAACAGATATATTGTGGCTGAAAATCAGGAACCGACAAAGAAGAAAAATGCAAAGTAATTTATGGCAGTTGATAGTGGTGATTCTGATATTGGCGGGAATCATCATATGGATATTGAGCCGACTCTTCTGCAGCAAGGGGCGCCGTAGCCGGCACAGCTGTTGCGGCTGCAATATGGCCGACGTATGCTCAAAGAAAAAAACGGACAGCGGTAACCGTCAAAGGTGAGTTTGTCGCGATATCTTGGGCGCACGTTATGTTAAATCAATTAAAATTGTTATATTTGCAACTTGAAATAAAGCGATGAGTATAGCCAATAATTTTCCCAAGGGGGAAATCAAGGAGTTGAAGGAGCTGCTGGCCGTAAGTCAACGGATAGTGGTGACGTGTCATGTACGCCCCGACGGCGACGCTATCGGGAGCAGCATGGCGTGGTACCATATGCTCCGGGGCATGGGGAAGGATGTGTCGGTGGTGATACCCGACCGGGCGCCCCGGTCGCTGATGTTTCTGCCGGGGAGCAGGGATATGGTTGTATTCACTCAGCACGACTTGTGGAGCCGGCGTCTGTTGCGCGATGCGGAGCTGGTGCTGATGTGCGATTTCAACACATCGAGCCGTCAGGGCAACTTGGGTGGGATTGTCAGCGAGAGCAACGCTCGTAAAGTGCTCATCGACCATCACAAACACCCCGATATCGACTGTGATGTTATGTTCTCATATCCGGAGATGTCGTCGGCCTCGGAACTTTCGTTCCGGCTTATGGCTGCTCTCGGCCTTTACCTCGACATGAACCTTGACTGCGCGACATGTCTGCTCACGGGTATGGTGACCGACACCCAGAATTTTACTGTCAACTGCGACAATCACGAAACTTACGAGATAATGCTCCGTCTCCTCGAGAAGGGTGTCGACAAGAGCCGAATAATCCGAGAGGCGGTAAAGTCCACCACCTATTCGGCGTTGAAGCTCAACTCCTATGCCATTGGTGAGAAACTGGAGATTTTCGAGCGTCACAAAGCGGCGGTCATCACTCTTGATGCCGGGGAGCTTAAGAGATTCGGCTATGAGAAAGGGGATACGGAGGGTCTTGTCAACGAGCCCCTGCGTATACGGGGTATAGTATATTCGGCGTTTCTTAGAGAGGACGCCGACTGCGTGAAGGTATCCATGCGCAGCGTCGACGGTTTCCCTGTCGACAAGATATGCCGCGATCATTTCGGCGGCGGAGGACATCTCATGGCCGCCGGCGGCGAGTTTTACGGCTCCATCAAGGATGCATACGATATTTTATTGAACCATATGGGCGACTACGACATGTACCTGCCCCAAAATATATCCAAACAGGATTAGACATGAAGCTGACAACAAAAAGACTGACAGCATTGGTGATGATGGCGGCGACACTGTTGACCTCAATGGTGTCGTGCAACGATACAAAGTCCTACTCCGACCTTCTGAAGGAGGAGGAGCAGGCGGTCAACTGGTATCTTGCCCAGCATGAGATAGAGACCAGGATTCCGGAGGATTCGGTATTCGAGACAGGTCCCGACGCTCCCTTCTACAAGATGGACAAGGATGGCTACGTGTATATGCGTGTGCTTTCCACGGGCGACCCTGCAAGAAAGGCCAAGGAGGGCGACAGAGTCTACTTCACTTTCA
>CABUTY010000148.1 GCA_902494595.1 uncultured Porphyromonadaceae bacterium
ATACGGATCACCCTGATGTCATGGGCGAAATACTTGCCGCCGAACTGAGCGCCGAGTCCCAGGCAATGGGCAGCATCCAGAAGTTCCTTCTCCAGCTCCACATCGCGGAAAGCATGACCATACTCGTTGCCCTTGGTGGGCAGATTGTCGTAATACTTCACGCTGGCCTTCTTGACGGCAGCGAGATTGGCCTCGGCCGATGTGCCGCCGATTACGAAGGCGATGTGATAGGGAGGACATGCCGCCGTGCCCAGAGTCTTCATCTTCTCTATGAGGAAGGGCACGAGGGTCTTCCTGTTCAGGATGGCCTTGGTCTCCTGGTAGAGGTATGTCTTATTGGCGGAGCCGCCACCCTTGGCCACGAAGAGGAAGTTGTATTCCATTCCCTCTGTTGCGTGAATCTCAATCTGGGCGGGGAGGTTGCATCCGGTATTCACCTCGTCGTACATATTGAGAGGAGCGTTCTGTGAATAGCGGAGATTGTTCTCGGTATAGGTCTTGTACACGCCGAGGCTAATTTTCTCCTCGTCGTCGCAACCGGTCCATACCTGCTGACCCTTGTAGCCGGCGCAGATGGATGTGCCTGTATCCTGGCAGAACGGGAGTACGCCCTTGGAAGCCACCTCGGCATTGCGGAGCATGGTCAGGGCCACGTATTTGTCGTTCTCGGAGGCCTCGGGGTCACGGAGTATCTTGGCCACCATCTCGTTATGTTCGCGGCGCAGGAGGAAAGAGCAGTCGCGGCTTGCCTCGTTGGCAACTACCGTCAACGCTTCCGGATCAACCACGAGTATCTCGTGACCGTTCCAGTTCTCCACCCGTACATAATCTCCTGTCACTTTGCGGTATTCCGTCGTGTCGGGTCCCAACGGAAACATCTCCTGATAATGAAATGGTTTTGTAGCCATGATATTTTGATTTAATTATTTTATACTCAGGCCGCAGGGAGTAGGTTCACTCCCCTTCCGGCATCGATGCAAAATTAATGAATTTCCGCGACATGAACAATAATTTGCATGAGTGCTCATATTTTTATAATTTTGCAACGCTTATTGTGTACAGGCGGTCGGAAACCGCCCGATGGAATATTGCATCACTGGTATATTATAAAAAGAATATGAAGATAAAGAGACTGCTCATGACCGGCGGCATCATGGCCGCGCTGATAACATCCTGCAGTGCGCCCAAAGATGTGACATATTTTCAAGATATAGTACCGGGTCAGGAGATACCCGTAATGACGGAGACGCCGATCACCCTGGAGCCCAACGACAAAGTTCAGATATTGGTAAGCACCAGCGACCCGCGCCTCAACGCCCTGTTCAACCTGCCGGTGACCTCCACCCGCATGTCGGGGAGCACCACCTCCGCCGATGCCACATCCTCGGCCACCAATGGCGAAGTAGCACCCTATACCATCAACAAGGCGGGCAACATCAACTTCCCGGTATTGGGGCAGCTCCACATCGCGGGCATGACGCGCGACGAGCTCGCCGAATATATACGCCGCGAACTTATCAGCCGTGACCTTGCCAAGAACCCGATAGTTACGGTGGAATATCTGAATCTGGCGGTATCGGTGATGGGCGCCGTCAACCGACCGGGGCGCTACGGCATCAGCCGGGAGGATTTCACCATCATCGACGCTCTTTCCGCCGCCGGCGACCTCAACATTTACGGCCGCCGCGACAATATCAAGGTAATCCGCAAGGAGAACGGCGTGCAGAAAGCTTATTACTTAGACCTCAGCTCGGGCAAGAATGTATCGCAGAGCCCCGTCTATTTCCTGCGTCAGGGAGATGTGGTATACGTGGAGCCAAACAATACCATGAAACGTAACGCCACCCCCAACGGAAACATATGGTCGACGCCGGGAATATGGCTGTCTCTCCTCTCAAGCGCCATCGGAGTCACAACCCTCGTGCTCACCCTTACAAAATAACAACGCGCGCAGTATCGCTTACCCGTAATCAATGAACGAAATCATCATATACTGATGGCAACCACGATAACCACAAAGAATATCCAGAACAACCAGCGGCGCGGAGGCGTCAAACTCAAGGAATTCATATATATCTGCATCACCCATTGGCCATGGTTCATGCTGTCGATAGTGCTGTGCATGGGCATAGCGTGGCTCTATCTCAAGAAGACGCCGCCAACCTACGTGCGCACGTCGTGGGTGATGATCAAGACCGACAACAACGGCAACACCATGTCGAGCCAGGCGGCGATGTTCCAGGACCTCGGCCTCAGCAACTCCTACAACAGCATCATCAACGAGATTCAGGTTCTCAAGAGGCCCGATCTGATGCAGGATGTGGTACGCCGGCTGAACCTCGACATGAATTACAGCGTACCGGGACGCTTCCGCGACGAGGTGCTTTACGGCAGCTCGCTGCCCGTTACGGTGACGATGCCCGACCTCCCCGATGAAGCTTCGGCATCGTTCAGGCTCAACCTCAAGAGCAACGGCGACTTCACCATGTCGGACATATTCCTTAACGGCCGCGACCTGAACCGTGGCGAAATCAGCGGACGTCTCGGGGTACCCGTCAAGACACCACTCGGCAATGTCACCGTAAACCCCGCCGGCAAATTCGACAGCAAGGACTCCTTTAAGATCAACGTGAGCCGTATACCGCCCAAGGCGCTTGCCAAGGGAATGGCCGGAAGTCTGGAAGTGATAGAGAACCTGGAGACGTCCAACATCCTGGAGATGTCGTACAGGGATGTCAATCCGGAACGCGCCGCCGATATCGTGACCGAGCTCAAGACCGCCTACGACGCGCGATGGATGAAAGAGAAACGAGAGGCCGCCGACAATTCCAGCAAGTTCATCGACGAGCGCATAGCCCTCCTGCAGCAAGAACTCGGCAACGTCGACAACGACATATCCTCATTCAAGAGCTCACACCTCCTTCCCAACGTGGATGCCGCCGCCAACATCTATATGAACCAGGCCACGCAGTCGTCGGCCGCCCTCCGCGACCTCCGCAACCAGGAATACATGGCCAAATATATCCGCAACTACCTCCATTCGTCGGAAAACAACCATAAGCTTCTTCCCTCTAACTCGGGGCTGACCAATCCGGCCATTTCGGGAATGATAGCCCAATACAACACCAAGATACTGGAGCGCAACTCGCTGGTGTCGCAGAGTTCGACAAGCAACCCCCTGGTTACGGAGATGGATGCGCAGCTCAGCGCCATGCGTCAGGCCCTCGTAGCATCAATCGACAATGAGGTGGTGGCCATCACCGAGCAGATACGCAGTCAGGAAGGCCTCAGCGGACAGGCCACATCACGCATAGCCTCCAACCCGCAGCAGGCCAAATATCTCCTCAGCGTGGAACGCCAGCAGAAAGTGAAGGAAACGCTGTATCTCTACCTTCTGCAGAAGCGTGAGGAGAACCAGCTCAACCAGGCCATATCATCCTACAATACCCGACTGATACGCGAGACCGACGGACCCGCCGGGCCAATCGCCCCCCTCGGCACGCAGATCATGACCATAGCCGGACTCATCGGTCTCTTCCTCCCCATGGCCATACTCTACCTCAAGGAGCTGTCGGTAAGCGTGGTCAGAGGCCGCAAGGATATCAAGCAGCTGAACATACCCTTCGCCGGCGAGCTGCCGTTCAACGGCAAGAAGGAGAAATCCTTCAAGACGGCGGGACACCACAAGGAGCATGCCCAGGTGGCCGTGAAGGAAAATTCGCGCAACGCCATCAACGAGGCCTTCCGCGTGATCCGTACAAACATAGAGTTCATGAACGGCAGCGGCTCCGCGGCAGGCTCACAGGCGATAATGCTCACCTCGGCCAACCCGGGCTCCGGAAAGACGTTCGTGACTTACAACCTCGCCAAGAGCTTCTCCATCAAGAACAAGAAGGTGGTGGCCATCGACCTCGACCTCCGCAAGGCCTCGCTCAGCAAATATGTCAGCGAAAGCTCATACGGAATATCCGACTATCTGGCCAACCGCGTCAACAACATCGATTCGATTATCGTGCCTGTGGATGACGCCCCCAACATGTCGATAATACCGGTAGGCACGTTGCCTCCCAACCCCACGGAGCTCCTCTTCTCCGACAGGCTCAACGCTCTGATCCAGGACCTCAGAAACCATTACGACTACATCTTCATAGACTGTCCGCCTGTGGAGGTTGTGGCCGACTCCACGATAATCAGCAAATATGCCGATTCGACTCTGTTTGTAATCCGCGCCGGTCTGTTACGTCTCGACATGCTCCCCGTAATCGAGGAATATTACTCAAAAGGATCCTATCCCAACATGTCGGTGATTCTCAACGGCACCATCAACCCCACAAGCCGTTACGCCCGCCGTTACGGCAATCCCTACAGCTACGGTTACGGTTATGGCTCCATCTACACCTACTCACACGAGAAATAAGCGATGAAAGGAATAGTACTCGCCGGCGGGTCAGGCACCCGTCTTTATCCGATTACGAAGGGAGTGAGCAAACAGCTTCTGCCCATCTACGACAAGCCCATGGTATATTATCCCATCTCGACGCTCATGCAGGCGGGTATCAGGGATATACTGATCATCTCGACTCCTTACGACCTACCA
>CABUTY010000149.1 GCA_902494595.1 uncultured Porphyromonadaceae bacterium
CAGGGTTTTCCCGGCACGCTTTGCATTGAGGTCAACGAGACTGTCGTGCACGGCTTCCCGTCGGCTTATACCCTGCAGGAAGGCGATATCGTAGGTTGCGACTGCGTGGCCGAGCTTAACGGCTTCAACGGCGACAGCTGTTACACGTTTGCTATCGGCGAGGTCGACGAGCAGAAACGTCATCTGCTCAAGACCACTCTCCAGTCGCTCTACATAGGCATCCAGGAGGCACGTGCCGGCAACCGCACAGGTCATATCGGCGCAGCCGTGCAGAACTTCTGCGAGAAGCGGGGGTTGAGCGTGGTGCGCGAGATGTGCGGCCACGGTATCGGCAAGAGCATGCACGAAGACCCGGAAGTGGCCAATTACGGCCGCAGGGGTACCGGTGCGCTTCTCAAGCCCGGAATGTGCATATGCATTGAGCCTATGATTAACGCCGGAAGCAAGAACATTGTGATTGCGCAGAACGGCTGGGAATGCCGCACGCGCGACCGCAAGCCCTCGGCGCATTTCGAACATACCCTCCTGATCACCGAAGATGCTCCCGAAATCCTCACCACCTTCCGATACATCGAGGAGGCCCTGGGGATTCCCGTGTCGGGCGACTGCTATCAAGACTAACAGGAAAGCACTATGGCAAAGCAAGCAGCAATCGAACAAGACGGAGTGATTCTCGAGGCTCTCTCGAACGCCATGTTCCGCGTGGAACTGTCCAACGGCCATCAGATTATGGCCCACATTTCGGGAAAGATGAGAATGCACTATATCAAGATCCTGCCCGGCGACAAGGTGAAGGTAGAGATGTCACCTTACGACCTGAGCAAGGGGCGCATTTCATTCAGATATAAATAAACCACAGATATGAAAGTAAGAGCATCCGTAAAGAAGCGCACTCCCGACAGCAAGATCGTACGCCGCAAAGGGAGACTGTATGTGATAAACAAGAAGAATCCGAAATTTAAACAGCGTCAGGGCTGATCAACCCGGACACACAACCGAAGAAGCTATATATGGCAGTAAGAATTGTCGGCGTAGATTTGCCGCAAAATAAAAGAGGAGAGATAGCGTTGACCTATATCTTCGGCATAGGCCGGAGTTCGGCGGGACAGATCCTGAAGGCCGCTGGAGTCGACAAGGATATAAAGGTGCAGGACTGGACCGACGCTCAGGCAGCAGCCGTGCGTGAGGAAATCCAGAAGAACTACAAGGTTGAGGGTGACCTGCGCACCGAGGTTCAGCTCAATATCAAGCGCCTTATGGACATAG
Organism: uncultured Porphyromonadaceae bacterium; assembly: GCA_902494595.1. Lineage (GTDB taxonomy): Bacteria > Bacteroidota > Bacteroidia > Bacteroidales > Muribaculaceae > Lepagella. Next base: position 1,267 of record CABUTY010000149.1, read on the forward strand.
GCTGCTACCGTGGCATCCGTCACCGTATCGGTCTTCCCGTGCGCGGACAGAGCACCAAGAACAACGCTCGCACCCGTAAGGGCCGCAAAAAGACTGTGGCCAACAAGAAGAAAGCTACTAAATAACAATATTAGAAATGGCAAAAAAGACAGTCGCAGCAAAAAAGAGGAATGTCAAGGTTGGCGCCAATGGCCAGCTTCATGTGCATAGCTCTTTCAACAACATCATCGTGTGTCTTGCCAACAGCGAGGGCCAGGTAATAAGCTGGTCGTCGGCAGGCAAGATGGGCTTCAGAGGCTCCAAGAAGAACACGCCGTATGCCGCCCAGATGGCAGCGCAGGATTGCGCTAAGGTAGCCTACGACCTGGGCCTGCGTAAGGTTAAGGCTTATGTGAAAGGACCCGGAAACGGCCGTGAGGCCGCTATCCGTTTCGTTCACGGAGCCGGTATCGAGGTGACAGAAATCATCGACGTCACTCCGCTGCCCCACAACGGGTGCCGTCCTCCCAAACGCAGAAGAGTTTAATAATCATCGGCATCAACAAACTTCAATAGCCCTCTCCTGGCCCTGAATGCGAATAGACCCTCCCATAACTTTCTCTCGAGGGTCGCGGCTGCGCTAAGGGGTCGGACGGCTCGTTAAGATAGAAGATAAAATGGCAAGATACACTGGACCAAAAACAAAAATAGCCCGTAAGTTCGGCGAGCCGATCTACGGTGAAGACAAGGTTCTTTCAAAGAAGAACTATCCCCCGGGCCAGCACGGTCAGAACCGTCGTCGCAAGACGTCGGAGTATGGCCTGCAGCTTCGCGAGAAACAGAAGGCCAAGTACACCTATGGCGTGCTGGAGCGTCAGTTCCGCAACCTGTTCGAGCATGCTGCCCGCACAAAGGGTATTACCGGCGAGGTGCTCCTCCAGCTCCTCGAAAGCCGTCTCGACAACGTGGTTTACCGCCTGGGTCTCGCTCCCTCGCGTCCCGCTGCCCGTCAGATTGTGCTCCACAAGCACATCTGCGTTAACGGCAAACCTGTAAACATTCCATCTTACCGTGTGCTTCCCGGCGATGTGGTGACCGTCCGCGAAAAATCCAAGAACCTTGAGGTTATCCAGGATTCCGTGGCCGGTTTCAACCACTCCAAGTATCCGTGGATTGAATGGGACGAGCAGATCAAGGGTGGTAAATTCCTCCACCTCCCCGAGCGTGCCGATATCCCGGAGACTATAAAGGAACAGCTCATCGTCGAGTTATATTCTAAATAATAAACATTGAGATACCCATGCCAATATTAGAATTCCAGAAGCCCGAAAAGGTGATCATGCTGGAGAACGACAGCAGGTTCGGCAAGTTTGAGTTTCGTCCGCTGGAGCCTGGCTACGGTCAGACCATCGGCAACGCGCTTCGCCGCATTCTCCTGTCGTCGCTGGGAGGTTTCGCCATCAATTCCATTCGTATTGACGGCGTGGCTCATGAGCTTGACACCATCCCCGGAGTGAAGGAAGATGTCACAAACATCATCCTCAACCTGAAGCAGATCCGCTTCAAGCAAGTCACCGAAGATGCCAATACTGAAAAGGCATCTGTGAGCGTGGCTGACAGGGAGGAGTTCACCGCCGGCGACCTGGGTGCTGTGCTTTCCGGTTTCAAGGTCCTCAACCCTGAGCTGGTGATTTGTCATCTCGACAAGAGCGCGAGCTTCAATCTCGAGTACAGCATCAACAAGGGGCGTGGCTGGGTGCCCGCTGACGAAAACCGCGAGTTGCTCGGCGACGACGACCTCAATGTCATCGCCATCGACTCGATATACACCCCGATCAAGAACGTCAAGTACATCGTCGACAACTTCCGCGTTGAGCAGAAGACCGACTATGAGAAACTGACTCTTGAGGTTACCACCGACGGATCTATCGACCCCAAGGATGCCCTCAAGGAGGCTGCCAAGATTCTTATCCAGCATTTCATGATGTTCAGCGATGAGAAAATCACTCTGGAAACCCCCAAGCAGGAGAGTCCTGAAGAGTTCGACGAGGAAATCCTTCACATGCGCCAGCTCCTCAAGAGCAAGCTCGTGGACATGGACCTCTCCGTGCGGGCCCTCAACTGCCTCAAGAGCGCCGAAGTGGAGACCCTCGGTCAGCTCGTACAGTACGAGAAAGCCGAACTCCTCAAGTTCAGAAACTTCGGCCGCAAGTCGCTCAGCGAACTTGACGAACTCCTGGAGAAGAACAACCTCTCCTTCGGGATGGATATTTCGAAGTATAAATTAGACAAAGACTAAAACCGACAATGAGACACAATAAGAAATTCAATCATCTGAGCCGTAAGAAGGCCCACCGCGACGCGCTGCTGGCCAATCTCACGATAGCTCTGATCCTGCATAAGCGCATCTTCACCACCAAGGCCAAGGCCAAGGCTCTGCGTGTGTATGCCGAGCCTCTGCTGACACGTGCCAAGAAGGACGACACCCCTAACCGTCGTCTGGTGTTCAGCCATCTGCAGAACCGCGACGCCATCAAAGAGCTCTTCGGCGTGATTGCCGACAAGATCGCCGACCGTCCCGGTGGCTACATCCGTATCCTCAAGACCGGCAACCGTCTTGGCGACAATGCCGAGATGGCTATGGTAGAGCTCGTTGACTTCAACGAGAATGCCAACACCAAGGCCGGCGAGGCCAAGAAAGCCAAGAGCACGCGTCGTTCGCGCTCCAAGAAGGCTGCTGATGCTCCCGCCGCCGAAGCCCCCAAGGCTGAGGCTCCCGTGCAGGAGAACGCTGAAGCTAAAGCTGAGTAAATCCCACTTTCAATATAAAATCAGGACGTGCCCCTTAAGAGGCGCGTCCTGATTTTATATTGGTGGCGGGAGCCTACACAACGGTTGTCTTCGGTTTCCTGTTTTAGGGCCACCTAACGGACTCGCCCTGACCTAAAGCCAGTGGAAGCGCTTGAGCAGCCGGTAGAGAAGATAGCTCACGCACAGCGACCCGCCTACTATGGCGAAGAATACCCATGGATGGTTGCCGTAATTGATCTCCACGTTCATGCCGTAGAAGCTGGCAACCAGCGTGGGTATCATCAGCACTATGGAGATTGCAGTCATCTTCTTCATGATGTCGTTGACATTGTTGGAGATGATGGAGGCAAACGACCCCAGAGTGGAGTCAAGGATGTCACTGTAGATATTTACGGTCGATATGGCCTGGTTAAGCTCTATCTGCACGTCTTCGAGAAGGTCCTGGTCGCAGGCGTCCTTATATACGTGTCGGAGACGCCCGATGAGCATGTCGTTGCCTTGCAGCGATGTGTTGAAGTATACCAGAGTGGCCTGAAGAC
>CABUTY010000150.1 GCA_902494595.1 uncultured Porphyromonadaceae bacterium
CGCCTATTACGGCAATTATGGCGAGAACCGATTTGTGGATACTCAGTATTACAGCGAGGAGGCCACTTTCAACGGTACGCCTGTGGACCTCTCCAAGTTCCGTGATGTCAACGCATGGCTGGCCGCCAATGCCGCCGACGCAGCCCACCAGAACGGCAACGTGACTATCTCGTTCATCAACACCAATGCCAAGACCGGCGGAATCGAGTCACGCAATACCTGCACCATCTCTTTCAAGGAAGGTGCCGACGACGCCATACCTCCTACCGTTCAGCGCATAAGACTCAGCGATACCGAGGGAATACCTGCCATTGAATTCGATAACGCCGACAAATGCAGGCTGACTTTTGCGGGTGGCGACTTCTCGCCGAAGGTCAACAATATCGACTTCGGAGCCTACAGTGAAAAAATCACCTCCTATACCTGTACGGCCGCTTCCCTCAAAGTGGAAATGGCTCCTAACGGAACCCAACAATACAGCGAAGTGGAGATGACGGCAAAAGCCGATAAATATGTCGAAAGCTACGGCTATCTCTGGGAAGGGGCATTGAAGGAAATTACCACCAAAAGCGACAACGGATGGTTCGACCTTCGCGTCACCCTTACCGACAAAGCAGGCAACTCACAGGTACAGACCATAGCCCCGGCATTCTTTATAAAGAACCAGACACCGAGCGGCAGAGTCGACATAGGCGACGGCACGGTACGGCTGATTGCCGACAACGGCAGAATCATCGCATCTGACGGCAGCGAGGTGACAGTATACACCCTTTCGGGCTCCCGGGTCCGCAACGCCGACCTCTCCGCAGGAATATATGTGGCCGTCGGCGGAAACGTCAGAGCCAAAATCGCGATAAGATAAACTTTGCATACGACAGCTAGGGGTGCCGCATCTGCTATGGGGCACCCCTTGACATTTCGGGCTGTCATTAACAGGATACAAAATTTATCGACAATATTTCCGATTTCTCAAAAATAAACGTAACTTTGTGGTTATCAACTAAAAACACATTCGAATGAAACCTATCATGAAAATCTCACTGAGAATGATTATGGTGGCCGGGATGTATATGACCGCCATAGCCCAGGAAGCGACACCGTCCATGGTTCTTCAGATTCGCGACGGTTCGGCCAAGGCTATCGTGCTTGACAAGGACACCCGACTGAGCTTTACGGCCACGAGCATCGTGGTCAGCGGCAAAGAGGGTCAGATTGAGTTCGACCGCGACAAGGTGTACCGCTACACGTCGACACTTGCGCCCTCCGGCATCGGAGCCGTCGCCGCCGACGACAATGTACGCGTATCGCTCAACGGCCGCTCGGTGATTCTCTCCGGACTGCAGCCAGGCTCTGAAGCCATACTCGCATCCCTCGACGGAAAGAGAGTGGCAACTGCTGTCGCCGACACCAGCGGCTCCGCAACATTGACGGCCCCCGACGCCGCCATCTTCATCGTTAACGCCAACGGAATAACCTTCAAATTTTCCGCCAGATGAAAGCCATGCGACACATACTCCTACCCATGGCCATAGCCATGACCGCCATAGGTACCTCGGCACAGAACGAATGCTACCTCGTGCTCGCCGACAACAACATTGTGACCTATAAAGACACGGAAATAGATTACATCACCTTCCTCCCTGCCGACGATGCCGAAAACATCATACAGGAAATACATCTCAAGAACGGCAACGTGGTGTCGAAAAAGTTTTCCGAATTCAAGGAGATGATATTCAACGACATCATCACTGAGGCGGAAACAGGGCTTGTGGACCTCGGTCTCAGCGTGAAATGGGGCACACACAATTACGGCGCAGACAAATCGTGGGGCTACGGCGAGCTCGTAGGCTGGGGCGATCCTTCGGGAGAGCACAAGGAACAATACCACTACAGCAATCTTGGAGCCTATAACTCCAACAAGAACACCGTTCTGGGGTATTACGGCGGCGTCACTCCTCCCGACGAAATTTCGGGCACCGACCTCGACATAGCATATGCCAAGATGGGCACGTCATGGAGAATGCCCACAATCAAGGAGGCCGACGAGCTCAAGGACAAATGCCAGTGGCAATGGCTCAAATACCATGACATCGAGGGTGTGCGCGTGCAGGGTCCGAGCGGCAACGCAATATTCCTCCCCGCTTCGGGACGCCGCAACGGCAACTCCGTAGGCACCAACGGCTCATACCAGCCCGGCGACTGGGGCGGATACTGGACCGGCACTTGGTACGGCACCTCCGACTCCACAAACAAACTGAAAGGCGAGATGTCATACTCCCTCTTCTTCGGCATCGCTCAGGGAGGCTTCTATAAAACGGGAGGAAGCTACCGTTATGCCGGCCTCGCCATACGACCCGTGGAAAATAAAAAATAACGGAGTCGTTTAAACGACTTCAACGTCAACACACTTCAATGAAAACTACAATCCGACACACACTACTGACATTCGCGGTGACGTCCGGGGCACTCCTCGGCGGCGCCACCGCATCGTGGGCACGCTCCGTGGAGTTCAACGCCTGTAACCCCGCGGCAATCTCCCAAAACGGCACTACCGTACGCGCCCTGGGAATGTACAACATTTCGCCTAACGGCGACTTCAACCGCTACGTGTCCTCAAACGGCATGAACTGCTGGTTCGGCGGCACACTCGGCGACAAGATATTCTACGAGATACGTTCCACAAGCCTCACCAACCCCACCATGGCCATGATGCAGAAATGGAACTATCCGGCATACACGCGCAACGGCGGAATGCTGTCGGTGCCCAACAAGATAGAATGCCTGTCGGTGACACAGGCCTACAACCCTGTTGACAAGCTAATCTACGGATGCTTCTATAACAGCGGCAAGACGGGCTGGGAGTTCGGTTCCTTCAATCCGGACGCCTTCAATACCAACATGACGCGTCCTGTCATCAAGGTGCTCGACAAGAAGTGGAACGCCATGGCCATCAACGGCAAGGGTGAGATTTACGCCATCGACGAGGATGGCGACCTGCATGAAGTGGACGCCGCCACAGGAGCCATGACGCGAATAGGCTCCACAGGACTGCGGCCCACGAAGCAGGGTTCGGCAGCCTTCGACATGAAGATCGGCGACCTCTTCTGGAGCGTGGTGACCGCCGACGGCGCCAAAATCTACAGCATAGACCTCGCCACCGGCGCTGCCTCTCCCGTACTCGCCCTTCCTTACGGCGAACAGCTCCAGGGTCTGCATATTTACCGTCCTGACTGCCCCGACGCCGCTCCTGCCTACGTCGACAATCTCAAATTCACTTTTGAAGGTGTCAGCACCTCGGGCAAAGCGGAATTCACGATGCCAACCATTCTCTACGACGGCACCAAGGCCAGCGGCAACGCCTCCTATGCCATAAACATCAACGGCAAGACCGTGGCCAGCGGTAACGCCGCATATGGCGAGAAGGTGAGCGTCAACATTGAAGCGGGCGCCGAAGGGCAGCTCCCCGTGGAGGTGACAGCCTCCAATGCCGCCGGTACCGGCCCTGCCAACAAGACAGTGCTGCGACTCGGATACGGAACACCCGCCTCTCCTACAGGATTCATGGTATCGCACGACAGCTCCAAGTTCTCCCTGAGATGGAATGCCGTCACCACCAGCGCCGACGGTTGCTTCATAGAACCTGACAAAATCACCTACACCGTGACGCGTGCACCGGGTGATGTCGTGGTGGCCAAGGATATCACAGCCACGACCCTGACCGACCCGATACCCGTGCCCGAGACTCCGAAATACTACACCTATTCGGTCACCGCCAACTATCACGGACATTCCTCCGCCCCGGCGGTGAGCCTCGTACAGCGGCTCGGTTCCTTCACCCCTCCCTACTCCAACACCTTTGATACCGCAAGCGATGCTGAGACTTTCATCGTCATCAATTCCAACAATGACGTATATGAGTTCGGATGGGCGGCAGGAGCCATGATGCTTCCGGCAAGCAAGACCATGAACATGAACGATTGGCTCATCACGCCTCCCGTCAAGATGGAGAAAGGCAAAGCCTACATCCTCAACATCGACGCACAGGGCGTGTATGTGAATGTCAAGGAGAAATTCGAGGTCAAGGCGGGTACGGAGCCTACAGCCGCCGCCATGAAGACCACGGTGGTGGCGGCCAAGGAAGTGGTTCTGGAATCCGAGCCCACCACAGGCATCTTCCGGCCGACAGCCGACGGAATATACCATATAGGTATCCATGCCACCACCACCAAAGGTTCGGCGGCCCTCAACATATCGGCCATATCCATCAGCGAGGGACTCGCAGTGAAGGCACCCTGCGCAGTGACGTCGCTGAAGGCTGTGCCGGGCGCCGACGGTTCCCACAAGGCTACCGTCTCATTCATCGCCCCGGCCAAGGCCCTCGACATGTCGCCGCTAACCGCAATATCCAAAATTGAGGTATACCGTGGCGACAAGCTGGTCAAGACTTTCGACGCCCCCGCCAAAGAGACGCCGCTTGAATACACCGATGCTCTTGAAAGCGCCGGAAACGTTACCTACACCGTGGTGCCATACACCGAAGCTGGTAAGGGTGAGACATCTTCCGTATCTGTATACGTAGGCGTTAACACAC
>CABUTY010000151.1 GCA_902494595.1 uncultured Porphyromonadaceae bacterium
ACACCATATGCGACCAATGGAATCTCGCCCGGTGTGGGAGATATGTATTCCTGTGAAAAATTGGTTGCCAGACCTCCTGTCGGAATTGCGTCAGATGCGTTTTCATTCTGGACTTTGTTTGTTTCTTTTTTCATATAATTTTTTATAAATAATTAGTGGACCAGTATTTTCTATACGTATAACAATAAGGTTTAGATATTGTTCATGCGGTCATATGATTTTAGAACTGTAAATTAAAATTAAAGAATGTTAAATTAGAAATATTGGCGCAACTAATATTTGGATATGATCATATAAAGCCTTACTTTTGCGTTATAATCATATCGGGGCAAAGGAATCTCTTTGCGCCTATGATTGGAAAGCTTATTACCATAAATGAGATGCTTATGAAACATGTCTTACACTTGCTTACAGTCCTTCTCTTGGTTGGCTCTATCTCGTCGGGCATCAAGGCGGAAAATATAAGGTATGAATGGGGAGTATATCAACTGTCAGGTGATACTGCTGTCTTTTTAAAAGAAATCTGGTGGGTTGAGTCTGGTGGTCATGGCTGGTATCCGCCGGGACCTCCATATGGATTCTATGTATGTGATACTGTGATAAACGAAAATACCGGCAAGTCCCATGTCGTCACAGCATTGGCGGGAAGATATAAAGCAGGTGAAAGGCCAACATACTCCAACATAAATTGTGGCGAGGATTGGATAAAAATATTCAGAATTCCCAATACGGTCAAATATATCGGCGACGGTGCATGTGGATGTGAACGGGGCAGCTCATTCCCTCCCATCACTCTTGACCTCAATCCCGACAACAATGTCCTTATGGTCGGCGATAAATCCTTCTACGCCAACCAGTTCAATAACTGGCTGTATCTTCCGAAAGTGTTGAGCATCGGGCGGTCGGCGTTCGAGAACTGCAAGGAGATGCCGGGGGTGACACTTGGCAATGCGCTCCATACAGTCAAGGAGCGGGCGTTCGCCGGCTGTATGTTTGGCGAGATAGAGCTTGGCGATGCCATAGAGACCATCGGCAATGAGGCTTTTCTGAACTGTACCGCACTGGCAAGCGTCAACATCAAAGGGTCGCCGGCTTCTATAGGATTCAAAGCCTTTGCCGACTGCGGAAGCCTCAACACCTTCAATTTTAACGGCACTCCGACGGCAATCGGCGACAGCGCCTTCGCACGCTGCGGCGCCCTTCACAGCCTCAGCTTCAACGGTGCCCCCGATACTATCGGTGCCGCCGCCTTCGCGGAATGCCTGCGAATTATGGACCTCGAGATCGGAGATCCTCAGAAATGGAGCCACACAGTCTTCAAGGATGAATATTCCAATCCCATATCTATAGCCGTATCTTTCACCACAGGCGGCCGACTGGTGAGACATCTTGACCTGAAAGCCGGCGACAGGGGTATTTCCCCTTATGCATTCAACAGTGCTGCAAAACTCGTCACCGCACGCGTGACCGGAGGAGGTGTCATCGGCCGGAAAGCTTTCCGCTCATGCCGCAATATGACACACCTGTGTCTCGATGTCGACAGAATTGAGAAAAACGCCTTTTTCGGCAATGAGTCGCTTAAAAAGGTTTATTGTCTGTCTGTCACTCCTCCCGATGCCGACGAGGAGGCGTTCTCCCGATACTCAGGTATCACTCTTCTGGTTCCCCGGGGAAGTGCCGACACATACCGCCGGCATCCGGTGTGGTGCAGGTTCTCCGACATCGAAGAGTCTGACTTCTTCGCCCTCGACGCTATCTTCAAGGCAGACTATTATGTGTCTGGGACAGAGGATATCTCACCGGATTCCTGTGACGACGGCAACGCCACGACACGCATATTCTCCCTCGACGGAAGATATGTCGGCGACAGCCTCGACACCCTCCGCCCCGGCATCTACATAATCCGCCAGAGCAGCGAGGCAAGGAAAATCATGGTGAGATAACGTCATCCAACTTGTAGGCCAGTTGACTTCGCCGAGGTCTTCCCGGACAGGCTCTTTTTCTGTTGTCGGAAAATATTTGTAACTTTGGAGGTTGAAAGATATTGAACGAACGATATGTCAGAGCTGATAAAGGTGGGTATAACCCATGGCGATTATAATGGTGTGGGATATGAGGTGAGCTTCAAGGCTCTTGCCGATGAGGAGATTCCGGAGATTTTCACACCGGTGTTCTACGGCATCCCGGCGTTGGTGGAGAAAGCTGCCGAGGATTTCGGGCTCACGCTTCCGCGCATCAAGGTGGTGACGGATGCCGGTGATGCCGAGGATGGATTCCTCAACATAGTGGACCTCGGCATCAAGGATGTGGAGCTGACTCCAGGCAAAGGGACCCGTCTGTCGGGCAGAGCCGCCGTGACGGCTCTGGAAAGAGCCGTCAAAGACATAGCCGACGACAAAATCGACACTCTCGTCACGGCTCCCATCAGCAAGGAGGCCGTCCAGTCGGACTCCTTCCATTTCACGGGCCATACGGAATTTCTCGGTGAACGCTGCGGCGCCAAGCCGAGGATGATCCTCTTTGACGATTCTCTGCGCATAGCTCTGCTCACCACCCACAAACCGATAGGTGAAGTAGCCGGCTCGGTCACCAAAGAGGCGATCATCGAAGCCCTCGCAGAGTTCGACGCCTCGCTGCGCCTCGACTTTGACATAGACTGCCCGAAGATAGCGGTGCTAAGTCTCAATCCACATTGCGGCGACAACGGGCTTTTAGGCACCGAGGAGATACGTGAAATCATACCGGCCATCAAGGAGACGGGCAACAGCCATATGACCTTCGGTCCATTTGCCGCCGACGGCTTCTTCGCCAGCGGCGCCTACCGCAAATATGACGGAGCGCTGGCCATGTACCACGACCAGGGTCTCGCACCCTTCAAGGCACTTGCCGGCGACCGCGGGGTGAACTTCACGGCAGGACTGCCGCTGGTGCGCACCAGTCCCGCCCATGGCACGGCCTACGACATCTCCTGGCAGGGCGTGGCCGACCCCACCTCCATGCGCCAGGCCATCTATGCCGCCATCGACCTGCTGCGTAACCGCCGCCGCAACCTTGAAGCCGCCGCCAATCCTTTGAAGGCATGAATTTCGGCATCATAGCCGCCGGCGAGGGAAGCCGCCTCGCCGACGAAGGTCTCTCACTACCCAAGCCATTGGTGGAAGTCAACGGCATGCCGCTGATCGGCCGGTTGCTGCACGTCTTCGCTCTGGCCGGCGCAGACACTGTGGCCGTGGTCACCAACGCCTCACGCCCCGAAACAGCCCGTTACCTGCAGACAACGGCTCCCTCTCTCCCATACCGGCTCGAAATACGCCAGGCCGTCACCCCCAGCTCAATGCACACCTTCGCCATTGTCGGCGACATGCTGCGCGGAAAGGGCCGGTTCATAGCCACCACCGTCGACACCGTCTTCAACACACGGGCTTTCCTCAGCTATGCCGCAGCCTATGCCACGGCCCCCGACGACATTGACGGCATCATGGCCGTGACCTCTTTCATCGACGACGAAAAGCCTCTGTACGTAAGCGTCGACAAGGATATGGACATCCTCGGCTTCAAGGACAGTGAGGAGAATCCGCGATACATATCCGCAGGCATCTACGGACTTGGCGACAAGTCACTCGACATTCTCGACGAGACATTGAGGAAAGGTGTGCGGCGCATGCGCAATTACCAGCGGGCTCTCGTGGAAGCGGGGCTGCGGCTCAAAGCCTACGACATAGGCAAAGCCGTCGACGTGGACCATGCCGCCGACATCGCCACAGCCTCCTCTATCCTCTAATCAAGAAAACGACAAATGGCAGAGATAGCTACAGCGGGCGTGATGAGGTCGGGAGCCTATTCCCCCAACAATATAGGCAACGACGCGGCGATTATCAACGCCGTGTCGGAACATCTGCGCAAACGCGGGTGCTCGGTGACACTTTACAGCGAGGAACAGTTCCGCAACAGCGACATCACCCAGGACATCATCCTCAACATGTGCCGGGAACCGGCGTCGGTGGCCAAGCTGCAGAGCCTTGAAGACAAGGGTCGGCTGGTAATCAACTCGGGCTACGGCATCTCCAACAGCCGACGCGAGCCGCTTACCCGACTGCTCATCGCCAACGGCATCCCCTACCCCCAGTCGCTCATAGTGAACACCAACGAGGATGTGCGCGCCGAGCTCGACGAAGCGGGCATAGGCGCCTGCTGGATAAAACGGGGCGACTTCCACGCCATGCACAAGGAAGACATCAGCTATTGCCGCAATGCCCGCGAAGCCCAGGACATGCTCCATGAATATTTCTACCGCGGGATACGCCGCGCCGTCATCAACCGCCACCTTACCGGTGACCTGGTGAAATTCTACGGCGTGCAGGGAGAACCATTCTTCTACTGGTTCTATCCCTTCGACGAAGGCCACAGCAAATATGGCTGGGAGACGGTCAACGGCAAAAGCCAGGGGTATGCCTTCGACATCCCGGCGCTTCACCAGCTGTGCGAAAGGACGTCGCGGCTTCTTGATGTGAAGATATATGGCGGCGACTGCATAGTGGGCTCCGACGGCACAGTACGCATCATCGACTTCAACGACTGGCCG
>CABUTY010000152.1 GCA_902494595.1 uncultured Porphyromonadaceae bacterium
CCGTGAAGCGTACCATCCAACGTATGGTGCTCAACCAGCTGTCGAAGGACATCCTGGCGCAGAAAGTGGACCGCGAACATCCCATCACTATCGACCGCGACGGCGACAACCTCGTGTTCAAAAACGCCTGACCCTCCATAACGGATATCGAAAGTATAGAAAGACTCCACATCGGAAAGCCGGTGTGGAGTCTTTTTTTAGGCAGATAAATGAACTTCCGTAACATCCGTGACATCCTTGTCAGGAATAAAGAAACAGCTGCAATGTATAATAGTTTTTAAACATCCCGACCGCAAAATTACAGGTTAAGCCACTTTGATGGTTTGAAAAAGTCTGACGCGAGTCAGGCTTTTTCTTCGTTAATACTATGTACCAATCAAAAAACCAATGATTACACTTGAGGAGTTCAAGCGAAGGATAAGCGGCGGCAAGCCGCTTGACACAGTGGGAGTATATAAGTTCATGGATGCCATGAGTGAGGAAGCCAGGAAAATCACTTTCTTGCTCAATGGCTCGTACCATAGCCAGGATGAGATCAGAAACCTTCTGGGCGAACTTACGGGCACGGAGATTCCAGAGTCTGTCAAGGTGTTCCCGCCCTTATACAGCGATTTCGGCAAGGGGTTGCGGATAGGACGTGGCGTGTTCATCAATGCCTGCTGCCATTTTCAAGACCATGGAGGCGTCACGATAGGCGACTGCTCTCAGATAGGCCATAATGTGGTGTTCGCGACTCTCAACCACTGTCTCGAGCCTGAAAAGCGCAAGTTCACGCATGCTGCACCCATAATCATAGGGCGCAATGTATGGATCGGCTCCAACGCCACCATCCTTCAGGGCGTCACAATCGGCGACAATTCCGTAGTGGCCGCCGGAGCCGTGGTCACTAAGGATGTTCCCGCAAATACCGTGGTTGGCGGAGTACCGGCCAAATTCATCAAGAAAATTTCGGAGTAGCCGCCGCTCCCTCTCCTCTTTTCATTATCGGGCCAGCGACACGTTGACCGCCACTCCGTAATTGGAGTTGCTTGTAGGATAGGATGAGTTGGACACCAGCGGCGTATTAGTCTGGTGGTCGAAGAATGCCGAAAGGGTTATGCGCTTCGACAGCTGATAGCTGGCCATGAAGTTGATGGAGAATGTCTGCGTACCTTGTGTGGCCTGGGTGAATGCCGTCTCTATACGGCGTATCAGCGACTGGTTGTTACTCCACGCCACATCAAGGTTGAGGGTCAGGTCATTGGATACCATACCCTGGCTGCTACCTATTTTGAGAATCTTGTTGAAGTTGGCAATCTTGTAACCGGCGCCTACCGAAATCTGTCGGCTGGCCGTCTCCACCACCTGCCCTGCCGACGTATTGAGGTTCAGCGTGCGGGCATCGCGGTATTCGGCATTAATCTGCAGGTCGTTCTGCAACGTCATCTTCACGCCGATAAGAGGAGCGAATTTCTCCGTCACGGTCACCGAAGCTATATTGTAAGGAGACGAAGGGATGGGCATCTGCGTGGCTTCGTCGAGGATGAAGCCCTGGTCGCCGTTGCCATTGCCTACCCAGTTCATGAAGCTGGAGTATGACCCTACCGAGTACGTGCACTGATAAGCGTGCGTAAGTGTGAACGTCTTGAAGTACTTGCGCATATTGCCCATGCTGAGGAAACCGTCATAAGTCACTCTCCAGTTGGGTCGCATGGCCTCCAGACCGGGGAACATCTTGAGCGTGATTCTGTCGGGATTCTGGCCGCTGTATGCAGCGAGGAATGCCGGGATAAGCACATCGGAGCTTGTACGGCTCACACCGCCGTTCTTCGGGTCATAAAGAGTTCCGGCCATAGGCGAGTTCTCCATGAATCCCGTGCCGGGATATGCGGTTCCCTTATAGCTCTCCTCGTAGCGTGAGGCTATGCGCGGTATATATTCAAGGAATTTGTTGAATGCATCCGAGGCATAACCGTTTTCGGCCTTGTAAGTCTTCATGGCTGTTGCGAGCGCCCAGTGGGTACGCACATACGAGCCAGTATACGATGTCGGTATGCCGGCATACATGAACTGCATCTGTTCCGTGCGCGAGTCGGTGAGATTCGATGTCAGCAGAATCTTCAGACCGCGTATAGGCTCGAGGTTGAGCTCGAAATTGAACTCCTGACTCTGGTTCCACAACGCCGGGGACACCTGCTCGGTATTCGTGATCAGCCAGCCACGTTCCAAGGCCTTGTTGACATAGCTCTTGTCGTAAAAACCGAAAGCGAAGTCAAGACCGGGAGACATGGGACCATATTTGGTGCTCTGTCCGAAAATATCGCCCACATTCGGCGAGAATAGCGGCAACGTCAGCGAATGGCTGCTGCGCCAGCGGAAACTTGCCGACCTAATCATCATCAGGAAGCGCAGACTATGCTCCGCCATCTCCGTGCCGAAGCTCTTCTTGTCGGCCTTCAGGTCCTCAATCATTGTCAGCTTCACGCTCATCCGACCCGTGTCGGTAATCACGATATTGTTGTTGTCCTTCACCTGGTAGTTAAGACGACGGCGCTGTCCGTTCACCTCAGCTATGAGCTTGAACTTCTTGGTGTTGAGGTTATGCTGCACGGTCACTGCCGAGTCGGCGAGCTGCACGGCACGCTCGAACCTCTTGGCCTTCTTCTCATCTTTCTTCGTGTTGCTGCGAGCGGTGCTCAGGCTCGTGCTCGCCGCAAATCTCTTGTTGATTTTCTGAAGGTACTTCGACTTGTTGTAGAGAGTCTCGAAGTTCATACGCGCGTCGGCATTCCAGTTGCTCTGGTTCTGGATGCTGTTGCCCAGATATATGTCGTCGACGGTAGTACCCTTGTCCCACGTATAATTGGAAGTATACGACACCGAACCTGTAAGATAATCCAGGAAACCTATCTTGTTGAATGGTGCACGATAAGTAGCAGTGAACGTCTGGTTGTAATTCCATGGCGTACCGAGCCCCCTGATGGATGAAAGCACTGTATCCTTCCAGTTCTGGTACTTGTCGGGGAACAAGCGTTTGTTCACCGCGCCTATCGTCTCCTCGATACGCGCCGTGGTATTGGAGTTGAAGCTCAGCTGCAGCGACTTGATGGGATTCCACGTCAGCGAGAGCTGGCGATCCCATGTGAAATTCTTGCTTACCTGTACGGGCAGCTGGAAATCAACGTCCACCTCGCTGCGAGTCTGCTGCTCGTAATAGAACCTGTGCATCGACGTGTAG
Source organism: uncultured Porphyromonadaceae bacterium (assembly GCA_902494595.1). Taxonomy (GTDB): domain Bacteria; phylum Bacteroidota; class Bacteroidia; order Bacteroidales; family Muribaculaceae; genus Lepagella. The sequence continues at coordinate 3,218 of CABUTY010000152.1, forward strand.
AAAGTAAGGTTCTGGAAGAGCCAGTTTATTTCCCAGTCCTTGAAGAACTTGGCCGTCTTTCCCTTACCCTTGATTTTGGCAAAGGGCTTGAGAGGCTTGAAATATGGTGAATAACTGTACTGGAACGATCCGCGGTAATCGCTCGTGTTCTCGTACTCGGTCACCGGGTCAAGATTCCGTTGGCGGTTGAACGAGAAGTTGAGCTGGAAGTTGGCCGGATCCCATGGCATCGGCTTCTTGCTCTGCACATTGAAGCGGAAATTGGATATTGAGAAGCTTTCGGCCGTCTTGCGGGTTATGGCGTAGCTCTTTATGGAATCCTTTTCCTGTTTTGTCTGTGCGGCCTCAAGGGCATCCTTCAGAAGGATATCCTGGTCGAGGGGATTGTACTTGGGAGTGACAGTCTCCTGGGAGCGTGAATAATATATGGGTGCCGACAGTTTTGCCTTCTCGGGGAGTAGCTTGCCCACATCACCCTGCACGGATACGTTGTACTGGTCGTATGTATCGAGACGCCTGGACGAGAGACCCTGATCGACGGCACCGAAGCCGTCGGTCTCACGGTGATATGTAAAGTTTACGCTAGCAATGTCCGACAGCGACAGCGATGCGTTGGCATTGACAGCCCAGCCCCCCTTCTCGTTGAAGTCGGTGACACGCATCTCGTTGACCCATACCACACCATCCTTGACGGAGCTGGACCTGTTGCGCACGCCTATGAGCATCACCCTCACATCGCTAAGACTCGGGTTACCGAGCACGGAAATGGTGTTGTGAGCATCCTCGGGATCCTGCTCGCTGTACACTCTGGTATACCCTACCCCGGCCACGCCGGCGCTACGGTCGCGGTTACGGTTCACCTTCACTGCCGTAAGACTGCTCAACGCTATGTCGAAACGGTTCGACGACGGCCATACCAGACTTCTGTCACGGCTGTTGAAGTTGTTGTACTTCCCATGAGGCGTCAGTTCCAGCGGCACCTCATATTCGTAATAGTTGTTCTTGACATCCGAGCCGAGACGCAGGAATATCGAGAGGTCGCCATTCTTGAGGTCGGTCTTGTTGTCGATGAGGGCTTCGGCATGTGTCCACATCTGCAGGCGCTTGTAGATGCGGAGGTCCATCTGGGTGTTCTTGTAAACGCCGCGGGCATCGCCGGGCTGCAGACCAGTGACACTCATCTGCAGCGACTGTTCGTTAAGCTGCGTGGCCTGTGCCGAGCCCGCATCCTGATTGCGGTCCACTCCCGGCGGCAGCACGTAGTTGACAGGCTCGCGGCTCGAGTTCTCCTCGATGTTCACCACCGTTGTGGAGAGTTCTCCCTCGGCAGGAGCGTCATTGCGCGAGTTGAGATTGAACTGATA
>CABUTY010000153.1 GCA_902494595.1 uncultured Porphyromonadaceae bacterium
AATTGAGGGTTTTGTAAATTGTGGGGTAATTAAGTCCCGCCGTTTACATCACATAATTAATGAAAATAGAACCCCGTACAATAACGCACGAACAATTCAAGTCGCTTATAAAGGAATGGCTTGACTCCCACCGAGAGGAATACTGCGCTTTTGCCGAGGAAGTGAGCAAGCGCGACCGTTCAGGTTTTCAACAGATTTTTCTATATGCCCAATCTATCGCCCCCGCTTATGCCAATGCCGTCAAATCTCGTATGGCAGACAATAGGGATGAAGGATTTGACGATATTGAGAAGTTATTGGAGGATGCTGACATAGGCAGAACGATACTTAGAGATTTTCAGTCAGAAAATCCGGATACCATTGCTCCGGCAATGCTTGCATGGCTATACTTCGGCAACAGTTGGGAGTTGATGGTTTCTTATAATGAAGAAATCATACAGGATAAAGAATCCGGGTTCTTCAATCGTCTTATGGCCCGCACCATGATTTATTTCATCATTCGTAGAAGTATCCAAAATGAACACCGTACTCGACAGGATTGGGATAATTTCCGAAAGATTCAGAAAACGATGGGTAGTGCCGTGCCTGTTACCGATTCGGCAATCGCCGAATTTGACGAGGAGGAATCAGCAACCATAGCGGACAGCACCGATGCTGAAACGACCGATGAAAAGAAAGAACCGAGGAAGCGCGGCAGAAAGAAAGTCCGTGAAACCCTCGACAACCTCATACCCGACAACACCGACCGCATCAAGGGTAAAATAACGGAGTTTCTGAAACTCCGGTCGAGCGGCAATGACCTCGCAATGCTGTATATCTATCTTCACGAAGATTCGCACATACGCAGTTGCGACATCTCTACATTCCATGATGCCCTGTCGGAACATTATCCCGAACACAAGTTTGTCGGACTGCGCGGAGTGCAGAAAGCCCATCAGCAGCTCACCACTCCGATGATGGGAGGTAAGCGCATGATTGATATGGGGCAGGATAAAAAGAATCTCGACAATATCAGAAATCATTTTGAGGCGGCATAACGCCGAAATTTTATCATACTGAAGCCATCTGACCGCTTGCGACCGGGTGGCTTTTTCCGTTTATATCCACTTTGATTTTTCTCTATTCAGTTCGTTTAATTCGTTTAATTGCGCCAACGAAATTAAACGAATTTATTTGGCTGATACAGTGCGTTATAGCTATTGCAAAGCGGGCAATTGCCCATTATCTTTGCATCGCCGTTTCGGACGGAACGGCGGCTAAACGGTTTATAACGTCGCCAAAATCGTTCAGCTCTTAACAATCCGGCGACATAGCATTTGCCTATGACAAATCTATTAGAGTTAATCAACAGTGGCGTGACCGGCGTTACGCTCAATGTCAAACTTGAAGACCTCGTTGAGCTGGTAAGACAGACAATCGAGGCCGCAAAGACGGAGCTGCTTCCGGCTATGGTCAGCGCGGCACAGGAGGTCTTGCTCACCAAGAAGGAGGTGATGGAGAAATTCGGCGTGTGCCACACCACACTCTGGAACTGGAACCGAAACAATATCCTCATTCCGGTAAAAGTCGGGAAGAAGGTGTGCTACCGTCAGAGCGATGTGGAGCGTCTGATACTTGAAAAGTCGAGACAATGATGGATGCGCAGGAATTGAATCGGCTCTGGCAGTCATATCAGCTCAGAGTTACGGACGAGATTGTCAGAAGCCCGGAAGTTCTCTTTTGCAATGGTTCCGCAATCGGCACACTCGGCAACTTCTCGGCATCGACCGGAAAGGCGAAAAGTAAAAAGACATTCAATGTGAGTGCCATTCTCGCGGCGGCGTTGACCAACGGAGAGGTGTTGCGTTACATCGCCGAGTTTCCCGACGACAAGCGCACTATTCTCTACTTCGACACCGAGCAAAGTCCGCACCACTGCCAGCGGGTGATGAAACGTGCATTGCGCCTTGCGGGACTTCCGGTTGACAGGCATCCCGAAAATCTGATATTCGCCCAGCTCCGCGCCATTACGCCCGACCTTCGCCTTGAACTTATCGACAATGCTATCGCAAACACACCTAATGTCGGACTGGTCATAATAGACGGAGTACGCGACCTGATGTTCGACATCAACAACGCCATTGAATCATCAAGGCTCATCGGCAAACTGATGGAGTGGACAGACAAGTATCAGATACACATCCACACCGTTCTGCACCTCAACAAGAGCGATGATAACGTGCGCGGTCATGTAGGCACCGAACTCAACAACAAGGCGGAGACCGTTTTGCAAGTCTGCAAAAGCACTACGGACAGTGAAGTTACCGAGGTGTCGGCATCCTGTATCCGCTCAATGGACTTCCCGCCGTTTGCTTTCATCGTCAACGAAGCGGGAGTGCCGGAGATAGCCGCCGATTACACCTTTGCCGGGAAAACAAAGGTTCAGACCTTCTCATACTCGGAACTTACACCTGAACAGCACCGTCAGGCTCTTGAAAAGGCTTTTGCCAACGGCGCGATAAAAGGCTGTCAGAACTGCGAGGACAGCATCAAGAGAGCCTACGCCGCCTGCGGGTTTCCATACGGCGACGGCAAAGTGACTAAACTGAAATCATTTCTGATGAACAAACGGATGGTAGTCCGGGAAAACGGTACATACTCATACAACCCCGATTTTTATTACTGATTTAAGTTCGGTTCAGTACGGGGTGTATATATGTGAGCTGAACCTGAACCAAATCCCCAACACATATTTTCGATATGCTCAAAGAGATTAAATCAATCCCTTTAGCCGCCTTCTTGTCTCGTCTCGGACACGAACCGGCGGCGAGAAAAGGAACGAGACTGTGGTATAAGTCGCCGTTGCGACAGGAACAGACTCCATCGTTCAAGGTCGATACCGCGCTCAACTGCTGGTATGACTTCGGTCTTGGCAAAGGAGGCAACATCATAGACTTGGCAACAGAGTTGTATCAGTCAACCGACCTGCGCTATCTCATGCGTTGCATCGCCAACAGCTATCCTGTGCCATCGGTACAGACAGTCGCTCCCTCTTATACACAGCGACACTCTGCACCGAGTATGGAGCAATTCAAGGTCGTGCCACTGGAACACCGCGCACTTGTCGCATACCTCCAAGAGCGTGGTATTCCGGCACACATCGCCACGGCGAACTGCAAGGAGGCTCATTACAACGTCAACGGCAAACCATATTTTGCCGTGGCATTTGAGTCAGCGGAGGCTGGGAACTTCGCAACAGTTATTTCAAAGGTTGCCGGGGACACAAGGACATCTCATATCTGCCGTGGTCGAGAGATGGCCCGTCAACAGAATGTGCCGTGTTCGAGGGGCTTATTGATTACCTATCGGCACTCATACTTGATATAATCAGCGAAGCCGATGCAATCATCCTCAACTCGGTTGTCAATGTCAACAAGGCTGTGCCTTATCTCAAAGGTTACACCGCCATTAACTGCTATCTTGACAACGACAATGCCGGAAAAACCGCAATCGCCGAGTTGACAGCCATATTTAGCTCAACCGTGATTGACCGCACCATCCTCTACTCCGAGTTCAACGACTTGAATGATTTTCTTGTCAACCGAAGTTTCACCCAAAACACACTTTCCAATGAAAACAAATAAACCCACCGCATCCAAGTCAACCGAGTTGACCGATGCACCCAAACCCAAAGTATCAAACTCTAACCCCGAAGTTACAATGAAATCAGATAACTCTATCAACTCCACCATCGCTATCAACGCGACTACCACAATCAACAGCGATAATGCTGTTAACAGCACAATACCTGCCAATGCCAACAATCTGTTTGGCCACGGACAGACAGCAACCGAGGCAACAGCTGTGACCGCCACAACCGAGCCGCCGAAACAACAGTGCGTCGGCAAGCAACAACGCAAGTTGGACTTCGCCGAGTTTAAGGCTACGTTCCTAACTCCGACAAAGCTGGTGAACCGTCATCCGGTCAACATCGAGGACAGCGTATGGGCGAAGCTCGAACGCATCGCCCGCATCCTCGGCGACCGTGACACAACTGTCGGCAGCTACATCAACGCCATCCTTGTCGAGCATCTTATAATGTATGCCGACGACATCGAAATCTGGCGCAAGCTCTAATGTTTAACCCGACCGCAGGGAGCGGTTATCGTCAGCGCACAACTAAGAAACGATAGTGGATTAGTTGGGGATGCAAGGGTATGTTTCGGGAGGTAAAAAATTCCCACCCGAAACCCCTCGCATCCCGAAGGACGCTCTCTGTTCCCTGCGGTTACCATCCCCAACCCAACAAATGAGAAAGTTCAATCAGGACGCTCCCGGTGTAAAACTCCGCGGGCGACCGAAGAAAGAATCCAGTGATAAAAGAGACCGCAAAGTCTCTGTGAATTTTACCGATGCCGAAGAGAGCGAGGTGAAAGCCAAGGCCGCAGCCGCCGGTGTTAGCATCGCCGAATTGCTTAGAATCTCCGCCTTCCGACTCTCGGTAGTCGGTCGTCTCACCGACTTTGAACGGGAGGCGATACGCGAACTGATGTATCAAGGCAAGAATCTCAACGCTCAGGTCAAGGCTTG
>CABUTY010000154.1 GCA_902494595.1 uncultured Porphyromonadaceae bacterium
ATAAGAAAATACCTAACAGGATACTCAACACTCATGACCCTTCGGCTCCGGGCACGCTAATCACTGACAGCGGTGCTGATTTGCCTCAGGAAGTGCGTGGCGTGTCGCTGATGCGCGATACGGCGATTGTGACCGTTAGCGGAAAACTTGCCGCCAATGTCGCTGAAATCAACACCCGCAGCTATAATGCAATGACCCGCGCCGGCATGAACGTGCTCCTAATTACTAAATCGGAGTGCAACGGCCATTTCTCGTTGTCGTTGCCGGCTGCCGAGGCCGACAAGGCTCTTGAAGTGCTTAACTCCGAGTTCGCTCCGGAGTTGGGCGACGGCCAGGTATCCTGTATCTCCAAGAAATCAAGCCTCGCTATCATTGCCGTGGTCAAGGAGGGCATAAGAAAAATGGAAGGACTCGGCGCTCGTCTTTATAATACTCTTCTGCGAAAGGATATGGAGGTGCTCGGCTTCTCCGACGGCGCTTCCGACGCCACTGTGGCCGTTGTGGTCAATGATGCCGATGCCGACGAGGCCCTCAACCTCGTGCACCATACCGTAATCCCTCCTCAATAATTATCGTTATGGAAATAAGAAATCCGAAGTTTGAGATAAGCAGTCCCGATGTGTCAAGGTGTCCTGATACGAAGGTACCCGAATATGCCTTCATCGGGAGGTCGAATGTCGGCAAATCCTCTTTGATCAATATGCTGGCGCGGCGCAAGGGACTGGCCAAAACCAGTCAGGTACCCGGCAAGACCTTGCTGATAAACCATTTTCAGATGGACGATGGCGCATGGTATCTTGTTGATCTTCCAGGTTATGGATACGCCGCCAGAGGGAAGGCTCAGCGCGAACAGCTCAAACAACTTATCGACGGATATGTGCTCGACAGGGCGCAACTCACTTGCCTCTTTGTCCTCGTGGATGTCAGACACGAACCCCAGAAAATCGACCTTGAGTTTATCAATTGGCTTGGTGAGCATGGCGTACCTTTTGCCATAGTGTTCACCAAAGCCGACAAAATAAGCGCCAAGGCTGTAGGCGAGCACGTCGAGGCTTATAAGAAAGTCCTCAGTCAGAATTGGGAGGAACTTCCGCAGATTTTCGTCACCTCATCCGAGAAGGGGAGGGGTAGAGACGAGATTCTGGAATATATCTACGGTATCAACCGTCGGCTGGCCGAGGAGTGTGAGGAGTAATAGAGGAGCGTGGGAAGTAAGATGACGTCAGGTCTTTTTCGCTGGTTGAACGGTAATTCACGCAAGGCCGAGGTGCTGCGTTTCGCCATTGTGGGCGGATTGTGTACCGTGCTGCAGTACGGCATATACGTGGTGTTCGTGCATGCCGTGGGCGTACCGGCCGTTATCGCCACCATGATAAGCTATGCCTTAAGCTTCCTGGTGAATTTCTTCCTTTCCAGCCTCTTTACGTTCAAGAGTAAGGCCAATGCCCGCCGTGGGGCCGCATTCACTCTGAGTCATCTTATTAATATGGGTATGCAGACCGGGTTTGTGGCCATCTTCAAGGGTATTGTGGGTAAAACTCTCGCTCTCCTTCCGGCACTCGCCATCTGTGTGCCGCTAAATTACCTCATGGTGAGATTCGCTTTTAAGTCAAGCTCTCTCGCCGGAGGACACAACAGCAGAAAGATTAGTGTTAATGATTAATTTCTAAGTATATGGAAAAAGTGGCTTTTTGCAGTGACCATGCCGGTTACGCAATGAAAAATATGTTGATGGACTATATGCGTGGCAAGGGCTACGAACCGGTAGACTTCGGTACGTTCAGCGAGGAGTCGTGCGACTATCCTGACTATGCTCATCCGGCAGCCGAGGCCGTGGAGAAAGGGGAGTGCTCCTTCGGTATCGGTCTCTGCGGATCGGGCAACGGTATCAGCATGACGCTCAACAAGCATCAGGGTATACGCGCCGCTTTATGCTGGCTCCCCGAACTGGCGGAACTCGCCAAACGTCATAATGCCGCCAACTTCCTGACCCTCCCCGCACGGTTCATTTCCGATGAGACGGCAAGGGCCAATGTCGACGCTTACCTTAATGCCGACTTCGAAGGTGGTCGCCATCTCAGAAGAATCGAAAAGATTCCTCTCTCGGAGTTCTGATACACCGCCGTATGGATATGTTTCGTATTTCGCTCGATGATCTGGAGTTCATCGGCAGAATCGGTGTGACCGACCAGGAAAGAACAGTAGGAAATATTTTTAAGGTTAATGTAAGCTTTGATTTTCCGGCCGAGGGCTTCCGCGATGATGTGCTTGAGTCGACGATATCCTATGCCGATGTGTACGACATTGTCAGGGATGTGATGTCGGAGACGCACCTGCTCCTCGAGACTGTGGCCCGGAAAATATCCTGTGAGCTGCGGCGGCACTGGCCTGTTGTCTGCAGCGGTAAGGTTCGTATTACAAAGTGCTCGGTGCCTGTGAGCGGTATCACTGGCAGCTGCAGCGTTGAAATCTGCTTCAACTGATGTTTAGAAATTATAGCGGTTTATGGCTCTTGCTCTCTGCCGCTCTCGTCATTATGCTCGTCGTGGCATTCTCCGACGACATTACTGTCGGCGATTACACTCTGAAAAAGGCCCCGGTAGCCGATATGTTGCTGAAATCCGATATCGCTTCAGAGGTGGCGGATTCCGTAGCCCTCGACAGTGTGCGTAACGCCGCTAAAGAAGTCGTTACCGTCACCGACTCCCTCCCTCAGTCGTTATTTATATTCGGCGACTCCATGACGTATAATCTCGCCCTGCGCCTCGCCCAGTATGCCAAACAGAATGGTCATTCCATTCATGCCGTAAACTGGGACTCGAGCAATACAAAGATATGGGCCGATTGCGATACCCTCTCCAACATGATCCGGCGTTTCCGCCCCACGCATGTATTCATAGCTCTCGGCAGCAATGAACTTTACTTCAAGGATCCCAAGATGCGTCTCCCTCATATCCGAAAAATACTGGAAATGATCGATACCGTGCCATATACGTGGATAGGACCTCCCAACTGGCAGGAGGATACCGGTCTTAACGATATCATCGAATCGGTTTGCAAGCCGGGCAGCTTCTTCCGTTCCGCCGGTATGCACTTTGACAGAAAGGCCGACCATATCCACCCTACACGCGCTTCTTCCGCCTTGTGGATGGACAGCATCATGAGATGGATTCCAAAGTCGAGCCATCCTTTCGTGGTTAATGTCCCCTCCGACTCCATCGGCAAGGCCAACCCGCATATCATATTCCTTAAAGCACTTAATAAATAATGTGGGATTCTATTGTCAACAACAGTGACCTCGTATTGAATAATTTCGGCGAGGCTCTGCTTTATGATCCTAAAGCGCCAATGCTCTTCTCAAGCGGCATTTTCTGGATTCTCTTCATCGTTTTCCTCCCTCTTTATGCCCTGCTGAAAAGAAGCAAGCTTCAGATGACCATTTTCGTGGTACTCTTCTCGCTATACTTCTATTATAAGTCGTCGGGAATGTTCTTCCTGATGCTTATGGCTACCTCGCTGGTCGACTTGTCGATTTCAAGATGGATTGCCGCCTCACGGTCTAAAGGGAAGAAACTATCTCTGATGTGGCTCTCCATCCTGATATCCCTCTCCATTCTCGGCTATTTCAAATATGCCAATTTCTTCCTCTGGAACTGGAATCAGATGGTGGAAGGCAATTTCCAGCCGCTCGACATAATCCTCCCGGTAGGAATCTCTTTCTATACATTCCAGTCGATAAGCTATGTTGTCGACGTTTACAAGGGGAGGATAGCTCCGGCGCGTACCTGGCTCGACTATCTCTTCTTTCTATCCTTCTTTCCGGCGCTCGTGGCCGGCCCTATCGTTCGTGCCGACTATTTTCTGCCTCAGCTCGAGAAAAACGAGCGCCCTACTGATACTGAGATATGGGCAGGCCTCTGGCTCATTATGATCGGCGTGGTGAAAAAAGCTCTCATCTCCGATTATATCGCTCATTTTTTTTTTAATTATATGTAGAACACCGATATCTACACCGGCGTGCAGACCCTGATGGGCGTCCTCGGTTATACCATGCAGATATATTGCGACTTCTCGGGATATTCCGATATGGCCATAGGTCTCGCCGCTATCATGGGGTTCAAACTCGGCATCAACTTCGACTCTCCTTATCAGAGCCGTAACCTTACAGAGTTCTGGCGGCGTTGGCATATCTCTCTGTCAAGCTGGCTGCGAGATTATGTCTACATCCCTCTGGGTGGTAACCGTAAAGGTACGTTCCGCACATACCTCAACAACTTCCTTACCATGCTTATAGGCGGCCTTTGGCATGGCGCCGCCTGGAAATTTGTCTTCTGGGGCGCTATGCATGGCGTTGGTCTTGCCGTTCACAAGATGTGCAAGCCGATATTGAAGAAAATCCCCGACAACTGGTTCACTGTCATTATCTTCTGGGCCGTCACTTTCACTTATGTATCCTTGTTATGGGTATTCTTCCGTGCCAAGGATTTCTCCGACTCCGTCCTTATAATAAGCAACATATTCGTGAATTTCGACTG
>CABUTY010000155.1 GCA_902494595.1 uncultured Porphyromonadaceae bacterium
CCGAGGCTTTCATAATCAGTCCGGGCAGACCGTGAAGCTTCCATGGTCCCTCGGGCAAAGGAATATCCTCGGCATAGAAGGCGGTCCACACACGGCCGCGGAAACGGCATCGGGCAGCGTGACACTCGTAACCCAGCACATTGGTCACCGAGTCGATAAGCTCCCAGTCGAAACGCGGCATCTCCTCTTCATAGCGAAACCAGTCCTGACAGATTTTCTCTGTATGTGTGAGCCTCCCGTCTGGGTAGTTCTTGTAGATGGTCATGAACTCGCCGGTGCTCAGTTTGCCGTCAATCGCAGCTTGGGCTATCTGCTCGTGTGTGGAACGCATGAGTATGGAATCCACCGTAAGGTTCTTATAGCTGGAGAACTTTGACAGACCCTCCGACCCAATCTGCAGCAGCATGTTGTCGCTTGATACATTGTCTTCAAGCTGACCGGTGGTGTCCACACAGCAACGATAGTCGTAGACGAACTCCATGTTTTCGGAAGCGATGGTCTCTGTCTCCGGCACGGATGCCTGGAAGATACTGAGCTGACGACGTAATACCTTTGCCGAGACAGCCGTAGCCATGACTGTCATGAGGATGAGGGCTAAAAATGTTTTCTTCATATCCATTTGGTTCATTTGTTTTGATTCATGCTGCAAAGTTACCACGTAGCCGCCACTCATGCGGAAAATAATCATTACTCAAAGATTATGGAATTATTACTAAATCATTACTGTCGGGCAAATATTAAGGCATCAATGCCTGCAAGTCAGCGGTATTATATAATTTTGCAATATGGAAAAAAGGATCAAGACGCTATATATCGTCACAATCATAGCCATCATAGCCTTTCTGGGTATGCAGTCCTATTGGCTTTATGGCCGCTATGAGTTTTCTCTCATGGAATATGAACGAGGTCTGTGCGAGAGGATCATGCGCTGCGTAGAGGAATATAACGATATTCGCGACAAGTCGACGGAAAGCAAAACGGATTTTTCCGGCAATAAGCGCGATGACGAAGTGTCGGTGCCTACGTTCAGTCTGTCGCAGCAATATGGCGACACAGTCAAGACTACCCGCACCGCCAGGATAATGACATACCGCTATTCGGCACATGAGCTGTTAGGTTTGAAACCGGGAACACCTCTGACCGACGAACAGAGAAAACGGGTGATTGATATAGTCCAGGGCCGCACGGATAATCCTGTGGATTCCGCCGTTTATGACGCGTCGGGAGCCAAGGATGAGAACGAGGCCTGGATTGCGTCCAAAAATGTGCAGTTGGAACGTAAGTGCCAGTTCACCGCTGAAGGCATTGACTCCGTATTGGCAAAATCAGGTATAACGGCAGCGATAAACCTTGCTGAATCTGACAGCACGGTATGGGAAGTCAGAAAGGATTACAACCCGTCGCTGTTCAGGCCTTCAGTATCGCTGACCATACCTTATTCCCAGCTGCAGGGTCGCACGGCAACCATTACATGCCGTGTGAATCCTTCTGATGTCATCCCCGGAATGTGGCTTACGCTAATAATAACCCTGCTGGTGTCGTGTCTGCTGATTGTCTGCCTTGTTCTGCAATTCTCCACGGTGCTTAAGCTGTCGCGTATCGACAGATTACGCAACAGCTTTGTCACCACCATGATTCACGAACTGAAGCGGCCTATATCCACTCTCAAAATGTGTGTATCCGGACTTGACAATGAGCGGATGATGACTGACAAAGCCGTTAAAACTGAACTGCTGACGGAGACGCGCAACGCGCTCGACAATCTTGCTGCCTATTTCTCCAAACTCCGCGACATCACTTTCAATGACGTGGAGCAGATTCCTCTGAATATCCGAAGCGTCAATCTCCACGAATTATTCGACTCCGTGGCTGCGGCCATCATACGTCCCTCCGGCAAGGAGGTGACCATAAGCAATGATATCAAGCCCGACCTCCTTGTCTCGGCCGATGCCTCGCATCTTTACAATATAATGGTCAACCTTGTGGAAAATGCCTTGAAATATTCGGGGCCGGAGGTAAGAATCAGTGCCGGGGCAAGCGAAAAGGATGGTTTTGTGAAACTGAAAATCAACGATGACGGCAACGGTATCCCTGCTGCCGACCTGAAGCATATATTCCGTCGTTTCTACCGAGGGAAGGCTTCTGCCGGAGACCAGCCGGGCATGGGACTCGGCCTGGCATACGTGAAATTGCTGGTGGATGCCCATGGCGGCGATATCTACGTGGAAAGCACCGAGGGTATCGGCACTTGTTTCACCATATCATTACCGCAATGAAGAAAGCTATAAAGATTCTGCTGGTCGATGACGACATTAAAAACTCGATGCTTCTGAAACGCTTCATAGAGGCTGAGGGGTATGAAGTGGTATACGCCAACAATGGGAAAGCTGGACTGGATATTTACCGCGAAGCTCATCCTGACCTGATTCTGCTCGATATAAACATGCCGGAGCTAGATGGCTTCGAGATGGCCAGAACAATCCGCAAGACCGACAAGCGCGTCATAATCTTCTTCCTCACCGACCGCACCGACAAGGTGGACAGGCTGCACGGATTCTCGCTGAAAGGCAACGACTACATCCCCAAACCATTCTATCCCGAAGAGCTTGTGGCAAAAATCAACGAGCGTTTCGAGAGTATGACTGTCAGTCAGGATATCGAATATAGGCTTGGCGCCACCGTTTTCCGCCCTAATCTTACTTCGCTGACATACCGGGGCGAGACCCATTCGCTGTCGGTGCGCCAGACCGAAATCCTGCAGTTGCTTGCCGAAAATCTGGGCCGTCCCGTGGAGCGCGACATCATACTCGAGAGGATTTGGGGCGATGCCAGCTATTCCAACTCCCTGGCCCTCAATGTTCAGATCTCATATATACGCCGTCTGATTGCCGATCCCTCCCTGTCAATCGTCTCCATCAAAAAGAAAGGCTATATCCTCTCAGCAGATTGAAATCAGGCTATGCCGAGAAGTTCGATTTCGAAGACAAGGGTTGAACCAGCAGGAATACCTGGCTGGTTAAGTTTGCCGTAAGCCTGTTCTGACGGGATATATATTTCCCATTTATCACCTATATGCATCTGCTGGAGGGCGATTATCCAACCAGGAATAAGGTCGCGGAGCCGGAATGCTGGCGCCACTCCTCCCCGACTGCTGTCGAAGGTCTTGCCGTTGATGGTCTTTCCTGTGTAATGCGCCGTTATGACGCTCCCGCGATTTGGTGTCGCACTTTTTGAATTTCCCTTCCTTATCACGCGGTAAAGGACTCCATTGCCAAGCATCTTCACACCCGGATCACCCGATTTATCGGCAAGCCATCGCCGATTTTTCTCTATATATTCCTGTTTAGCCATATAAGTCGTTTAAACTAATTTTTATGGTATGTAATTTTGAACAGTTACTAAAGGCACATCCAACAAAATAAATATCTACGCAGGGGTCGCAGGCTTTATTATGGTTGGCAATGCGAAAATAACATCTTTATCCGAGATAAACAAAACCACAACTTCAAAGTGTAACAGTAAAGGAAACAGACAATAGACGTCAAAGAAGCAATGGATGGCTCCGTATTTCGGGAGTCATCTATTTCGGTATAGCGGGAAGCGAATAATCAGGCTGATCAGCCCGGCATCTTGCTCTCATACATTCCACCACCATCAACCATAAGGTTGATGCCTGTTATCCATGAGGCGGCATCGCTCATAAGGAACACGAAAGCATGAGCGATATCCGCAGGAGTACCACGACGCTTCATGACGATAGCGTCGGAAATCTTCCTGAGCATGGCAGAATCATACCCAGCCTCAAGTGTAGCGTCACCGTTGTCGACAGATCCTATGACCACGACATTGAATCTAACTTCCGGACCGGAAGCCACGGCCATGCTGTGGGCCATGTTGATAAGACCCGCCTTAGCTGTACTGTATTCTATGAATTCAGGCGAAGGTGTGTCACCGACCATCGAGCCGGAGAAAACAACCGAGGCGTTCGGCTCCTTGCGCAAATAAGGCATACAGAATTTTGTGATATTGTATGCGCTGACTGTGTTCAGCTTGTAAGAAGCCACCATAGTCTCTGTATCGGAACCCCACAGCGGTGTTGCTTTGCCCCAGCCCACATTGTTTACAAGTCCGGAAATCTTACCGAATTTCGCCACTACTACGTCAACGAGTCGCCTGAGGTCATCTTCAACGGTCGCGTCGGCCCTGATACCCACACACTCGCTGCCGGTTTCATCCTGTATATTAGCCGCAACGGCTTTAATCTTGTACTCATTGATGTCGGTAAGAGCTACCTTTGCGCCGAGCATCGCGAACTGACGGGCAGCCTCGCTCCCGATAGCACCGGCAGCTCCGGTTATAAGAATGACTTTATCTGTAAAGTCGAATAATTCTTTTGCCAAGCCCATTGAAGTTGTCTAAACTAATTTTTATGGCAAGATTTATTAAGATTTTGGGATGGATTTCTTCTATCGAAGAGGCAGCGACCTCTCGGTCGGTGCCGATGAGAGAGGAGAAATACGCCCAAAAGATTGATA
>CABUTY010000156.1 GCA_902494595.1 uncultured Porphyromonadaceae bacterium
ATATAGACAAGATGAAGGAAGAATATCCGTTAAAAAGACTGGGAAAGCCTGAAGACATAGCGTATGGTGCAATATATCTCCTTTCGTCGGCATCAAGCTGGGTTACAGGCACCAACTTGGTGATTGACGGAGGATATACAGCAAAATAATATTAGATGAAGATAAATCTGATTGAATTTTTTCGTGAGACCGTAAAGGGAGATCCAGAAAAAACCGCGGTAGTGGACGGGAAAGCGACAATAACGTTTGCTGGTCTTGATGAGCGCAGCAACAGACTTGCCGGATTTCTGTCACAATTGATGAAAGGCGACTCCCGTAAGCCTGTCGCTGTGTTCATGCCTAAAACGATTGGCGCAGTAGTGGCTGACGTGGCCATCCTGAAAAGCGGCAATGCTTTCATGAACCTCGATGTCAAGACACCCGGAGAAAGAATATCCAACATATTGGAATTAATAAAACCCGTGGCTATTGTCACAGACAGCAAATCACGAGCGTCAGTTGAAAAAATATCGGGAGATATACCTCTTATAGATGTCGACGGAGAATTTCCCGACGTGGATGCAAAAGATATAGAAAATCTCACTTCACATCTCATCGACACGGATTTATGCTGTATCATCAACACTTCCGGCTCCACCGGCACTCCCAAAGGAGTGGCGGTGAATCACCTCAACTTCATCGACTTCCTGTATAGGTCACAGGAAGCCTTCAACCTTTCGAAGAATGAGATAATAGGGTCTCTGTCCCCTATCGTGTTCGACATTTTTGTATTCGAGCTGTTCGAGATGATGATGAACTCAGCCACTCTCGTACTCCTGCCGGCAAATCTGTCTGCGTTCCCTGCAGCCATACTGAAAATAATGCGGGAGCAACATGTGACCTTCATCTTCTGGGTACCGACCATAATGGTGAATATCGCCAATATGGGACTTCTCGTCGAAGGCTGTCTGCCTGACCTTAAGCTTGTATGGTTTGCCGGAGAAGTATTCCCGACAAAGCAATTCAACATCTGGCGCCACGCATTGCCGGATGTGAAATTTGCCAACCTGTACGGTCCTATAGAGACATCGCTCGACAGCATCTTCTACATCATCGAGCGGGAGATTCCCGACAATGAACCGATTCCTATAGGATATGCCTATCGGAATACAGATATCCTCCTTCTTGATGCCGACAACAACGATGTAAAAAGCCGGACTAATGTTGAAGGGGAAATTTGTGTAAGAGGCTCCTCACTGGCTATGGGATATTACAATAATCCCCAGAAGACATCGGAAGCGTTTGTCATCAACCCGACCAACACCCACTATCCGGAGATTATATACCGCACCGGCGATATCGGTGCAGTAAACGACTTGGGAGAAATAATGTTCCGGGGGAGAAAGGATACTCTGATAAAACACCAGGGCTATCGGATAGAGCTTGCCGAGATAGAGCACGTGATTGTAAATACCCTTCATCTGGTGAAAAACGGATGTGTGATTTACCATGTGGCCAATAAGGAAATTACATTCGTCTACGAGAATGACGTCAAGCTTACCCCGGCAGATTTCCGCAAAGCATTGGCGTCCATGTTGCCTAAGTACATGATACCTACGGTATATCATATCGAAGCAGATGGTTTACGCCGAAATACCAATGGGAAAATTGACCGTCTCTATTATAAAAATCTAATCAACGAATGAATGCTCTTCGCATAGTATTCTTCGGTGAAGACAGTTTCAGCGACTGCGTTCTGAAGTCGCTGATAAAAAAAGGTTATGACGTTGCGGCGGTGGTGACGCCGGAATATGACAACCTTATATATAAACGGCTCGAATTCACCAGCAACAGGCATTATATCCCCTTCCACAGGATAAAGAAGATAAATTCGGAATATACAAAGCAGCTTATCCGCGACATAAATCCCCGGATGGGCGTAATATGTCACTTTGAGCATCTTGTAAGTCCCGAAATTCTGAATATCCCCGAATATGGTTTTATCAACCTGCACCCGTCGCTGCTTCCTTTCTACAGGGGTCTGACACCGCAGCACCGCCCCATAATGGCTGGAGAGTCAATAACCGGAATCACCGTCCATCGGGTGAATGCCACAGCCGATACCGGCGACATTATAATCCAGCGTGAGATAGAACTTGGCCCGGATGATTATGTTACCGACCTGCAAAAGAAATGGCTCGCCGTCTACCCTGAAATCGTACCGGAAGCCATCGAACATCTGGTGAGCGGCAAACCTCTCGTCTCCCAGAAAGGTCTTGAAGGCACTTACTTCGGCAGGATTACCCCGGAGGAGATGATAATAAATATCGATGGAAGCGTTGATGATGCGTACAACCTTGTAAGGGCATTGAGTTTTCCTTACCATGGCGCTACAACAGGCGGCATTGTAGTTGACCGTGCTCATAAAGCCGATGAAGCCGAAGTCGCGAGTCTGGCTTCATTGACAAACGGACTGCATATGGACACCCCTCTTGGTGATGTCATAAAATTCCACGACGGTATACTGATAATCGACAAAAAAAGAAACATTTCATAAGATGAGACAACAGATTATAGATATTCTTACCCAGCTTCGGCCTGAGTTCGACTTCAAGCAGGATGTCGACTTCATCGAGGAGGGTATGCTCGACTCGTTTGATATAGTGTCCCTGGTTGACAGCATCGAGGAAGAAATGGGAATTGCAATCCCCGGTGACGAAATCTTGCCCGAGAATTTCTCTTCAGTGAATGCAATCGAGAGTCTGCTTAAACGTCTTTCCTGATGGTAACTAAGTTCAGCAACAAAACTATCACAGCAATCTATTCCGTGCTTCCTGCCAAAGAAGTGAACTTCATGGATGAGACAGGCAACTATGCCTTCTCGGAAGCACAGATGAAGAAATTGCAGAAGGTGATGGGTTTCGGCACCCGCAGAGTGGCCGAAGAGGGAGAGACCGTTTCCGGCTATGCCTGCTACGGCATCAACAAAATGATTGAGGATGGCATAATCCGTCCCGAAGAGGTCGGTGCGATAATCGTCACCACTACCTCTCCCGACCATTTCATTCCCCCCGTGGCCAATATCATTCAAGGTCAGTTTGACTTTGACGAGGACACCGTCTGCATAGATATCTCTCAGGGTTGTTGCGGATATACGGTAGGTCTCACCTATGCGTTCATGACTCTGGAGCATCTGCCAAAAGGAAAGAAGGCTCTTCTTGTTGCCGGTGACCTTCTCTCCTATCGCGTATCTAAACGCGATAGAGCGAGTCGTCCGATTGTGGGTGATGCGGTGGCTATCAGCGTAATCGAGAACACCGATTATGACAACGACGTATATTGCGCCCTTAAAAATGACGGCAAGGATGCCTTCGCTGTGTACATACCGGCAGGAGGCACCAAAATGCCCATAAACGAAGAGACCACCAAAGAGTTTGAGGACGAATTCGGCAACTGGCGCGGACACCAGCATCTATACATGCACGGCGACCTCGTGTTCAACATCATAATCAACATGACGCCGGTCATGATAGAGGAATTGCTGAAATATTCATCGCAGTCGATTGATGACATCGACTACTTTATCTGCCATCAGTCAAGCTCCTTCACTCTGAAGAAGCTGTCACAGCGTCTTGGTGTCACTGAACAACGTCTGCCAAGGGATATCGTACCGAAATACGGCAACTCCAGCAGCGCTTCAATACCTGTGACCATGTGCGAGCATGTCAATGACCTATATGCCGACGGCAAGACTCACAGGATAATGTTCACATCCTTCGGTACCGGAATGTCATTGGGCGCCGTGATAATGGATTTGCCCAAGCCGGTGGCTTGCAAGTTCCTGGATTACCCTCATCAATCGTCAGGTGAAAATTAATTATATCGTAAACAGTATGTTTAATTCAGCAACATATATCCTTTCCGAGGATAATGTTGCTGCTCTTGTTGACTGTGGTGACATCACACTGGAACTAAAAGAAATAGCCAAAGATATCAAGGGCATATTTCTTACACATACCCATTTTGACCATATCTACGGGCTGAATGAGATATGTAGGATAAATCCGTCCATCAAAGTATTCACCAACGAATATGGGTCGAAAGCCTTGGTCAGCGACAAATTAAACATGTCGCGTTATCACGAGACTCCCTTTGTATTTGCCTATCCTTCCAATGTGGTGACGGTAGCCGACGGGGAGACGGTGGAACTTGGCGACGGACTGACGGTGCGTGCGATGTTCACGCCGGGTCATAACGCGAGTTGCGTGACGTGGCTGACCGACAGTTATGTGTTCAGCGGCGACTCGCTGATACCGGGCATAAAGACTGTGACCAACCTGCCTGGCGGCGACAGGCGGCAGGCCGCGGAGTCGGAAGCTCTGATACGCCGTCTGGCCGAAGGCCGCACTCTCTGCCCCGGCCACGCCCCTCTTTGACGGAAGAACTTACTCTTTTTTTGACCGGAGAACGGGAGAACAGGAGTGTCGGGTAAGCCTATCTGACGGGAGAAC
>CABUTY010000157.1 GCA_902494595.1 uncultured Porphyromonadaceae bacterium
GGAGGCATGAGCACGAGGATTACGAAGAGCCCGATTACCGACCATCTGTAATCGACAACCATCCCGACGACAACGGCTATGGCGGCCAGAGCCACACTGGCCCACACCCACACAGGAGTGAAATGGCGCAACATTTCCCTTGCGAAGGCGCCGGACGCCATCCGGTGGATATGGCCCGTCAGCGGCATCCCTTGTCGCGTATTTCGCTCTCACGCTGATAGGTATCGCCGTTCACTCTTCTGCGCTGCTGCACATAGCCGGTACCCTCATTGTTGAAGAGCTTGCCCATGTCGATCATCTTCCTTTTCGCTGAGGAGGCAGGAGCAAACACCTCGTCGCGTATTTTCTTAGCCTCGTCTCCCAGAGGGGCGTGACCGTCGGGGAGCTTTCCGCGCAGTCCCTCAGGCACTCCGTCGGCGCAGTTACGCACTGCCTGTATCAACGATACGGGCGGATAACCGAGTCCTGTCCACATTATGTATTGGTCGGCCACGAACTCGGGCGTGGCTTCATCAGCCGTGGCTATCGGCACGCACCCTTCTATGGCCACTGTAGCCGTTGACTTATACCTGGGAATAAAATCCTCATCGAGCACCTGATCCTCGCGGTCATAGCCGGAGTCGTGCTTGCGGCCGTCATGATAGAACGTGCGGCTCACAACTTCCGTAAGCACTTCAGGAGTCACTGCATGCTCGTCGATGTATGGCTGTAGTATACATTCGGCGTCAGCCTCGCGCACAAACCCATATCCCTCGCCCTTGCGTCCGTGATGACTGTAATTTGTGCGCACCAGCACACCGTCGGGGGCATCGTCAAGGTCATAACGACGGTAGGAATGGTTGTTGGTCTCGAAAAAAGCCCCATTCCCGGTTGCGTCTATTACTCCGAAATTTGCTTCGACGCCCATCGGCCGCGGATAGCTGTCGAGCAGACGTGCGAAGTCGTCGACGGTACGGCATGTCTGCAATGCCCGGGTCATCAGTATTCCTTCCTTGTCCATCTTTTTGGCGGGTACTTTGTCGTCCTTGATGTTGTAGGAAGCGGTATTCATCACGGCGAAACCGGCATCGTTCATGCCCATCCAAGCCTCACGGAGCTTGCTGTCGGCGGCATTGAAAAGAGCTGTATACCCGAAATGACCATCCTTCGGGGCCACGTATTCCACCTTGTTGTCGATGGTGCTGGTGTCGCGGTGTTTCCAGAGTATGGGGCGCCCCGAGGGATTACGTGAGGCACCGACAATGGCCGATGTACAAGCTGATGCCGGCGCCACCGTTACAAGGGCCGCCAGCATCAGCATTATTTTTGTGATTCCTGAAATCTTCTTCAATATCAGTCGAGTTTGTGTATCACGAGACCGGAGCGTAGCTTAGGCTCGAACCATGTGGTCTTCGGGGGCATGATATTGCCGGAGTCGGCAATGTCCATGAGCTGCTTCATGGTCACGGGGTAGAGAGCGAGGGCCATGGCCATTTCTCCGGAGTCTACCCTGCGCTTGAGCTCATCAAGGCCGCGGATTCCGCCCACGAAGTCGATGCGCTTGTCCGACCGCAGGTCGGTGATGCCCAGCATATCGCGCAGGATAAGGTCGGAACTTACCGTCACGTCGAGCACCCCTATGGGGTCGCTGTCGTTGTAGGTTCCCTCCTTGGCTGTCAGCGAGAACCACCGGCCGTCGAGATACAGTGAGAAATTATGAAGTCCTGACGGATGGTAGGTCTGCGTGCCCATATCCTTGACATCGAAATTGTCGCGCAGACGGTCTATAAACTCTACAGGGGTCATGCCGTTGAGGTCCTTTACCACGCGGTTGTAGTCGATAATCTTCAGATGGGAAGCTGGGAATGCCACCGCCATGAAGTAGTTGTATTCTTCATCCCCTTTGTGGTTGGGGTTGTTTTTAGCTTTTTCGGCACCTACGAGCGCAGCGGCAGCCGAGCGGTGATGACCGTCGGCGATGTACATGGCCGGAATCTTGGCGAACTCTTCGGTGACGCGGGCTATCATGTCGTCGTTGTCGATAACCCAGAGCGTGTGGCCGAAACCGTCGGGAGCCACGAAGTCGTATTCAGGCTTGCCGGCAGTGACCTCGTCGATGATGTTCTGTAGAGCTTCGTTGTCGGGGAAGGCGAAGAATACCGGCTCTATGTTGGCATTGTTGCAGCGTACATGCTTCATGCGGTCTTCCTCCTTGTCGCGGCGCGTAAGCTCATGTTTCTTTATGCGGCCCTCCATGTAGTCGGGCACCCAGGCGCCAACCACGAAGCCATACTGCGTGCGGCCATCCATGGTCTGCGCGTAGATGTAATAGCACTCCTTGGAGTCCTGACGCAGCCAGCCCTCACGCTGGAATTTGTTGAAATTCTCCACAGCCTTGTCATAGACGGCGGGGTCGTGCTCGTCGAAACCGGGTTCGAAATCAATCTCAGGCTTGATGATATGATAGAGGCTCTTATCATTGTCGCCTGCTTCCTTGCGGGCCTCTTCACTGTTGAGAACATCATAGGGGCGGCTCGCCACTTCCTCCACGAGCTCTCTGGGCGGCCTTACGCCCTTGAACGGTTTTACTCTTGCCATGGTTTTAGATTTACTGCTTTATTCCTCTGTTGTTTCGTTTGAGGTTTAAGGTTTGCACTTGTTATTGATTATGAAGCAAGGTGATTTCCAACTTCATTGCAAATTTAATCACGTCGCGCGACATTTCCAAATCATTGACGCCTTAGGCTGCGCAGACTGAGGCTTTTCACCTTGTCGCTGATGATGAGGCCGCCGATAATGAGAACGCACCCCAGATATCCCAGGAAATATATCTGCTCGCCGAGCAGAAGATAGCCGAACACCATTGTCACCAGCGGCTGCAGGTACAGGTAGTTGTTGGCAGTAATCGGTCCGAGATATTTCATCACCTCGTTCCATACCAGATAAGCTCCCAGCGAACATACAAGCACGAGGAAGAGGAAGTTCATTATATATTCCGGGTGCTGGAAGTTCCATAGTTGGGTGATATGAATCGGGCCATGGCTGAGAAGGAGCAGTGGGGCGCCGGTAAGCACGCCATAGAAGAAGAGCTTGCGCGATATGAACATCGAGGAATAGAACGGGAGCACCCTCTTGATGCATATGGCGTAAATGGCCCAGCAGAGTGAGGCCGAGAGGGCCAGGAGATCACCGGCGGGATTTATCTCTATACCCTCGCCATGACTGAAAATCACGCATGCCACCCCCGCGAAGGCTATTGCCGAGCCAATGAGTGTGGGCGCCTTGAGCTTCTGCCCGAACACTATCGCCATGAGGAAAGTCACAAATATGGGCGACACCGACGAGAGCAGCGACACGTTGGCCGTTGTGGTCATCTGGAGAGCGAAATTCTCCGTAATGAAATAGAGAGAGCCAGAACATATGCCGCCTAAAGCGAGGGTAGCCTCGTCGCGCCAGTTATTGGCGAAAAGCTTGCGTCCGGTTATGAGCAGTAGAATCAGATAGGCCGCGAAAAAGCGGTATTCATACATCTCCACGGGCGTGAAGCCTCCCTGCACCATCAGTGTCTTGGTGCTCAGAAACGATGTTCCCCACGCTATAACCGTCAGCAGCGCCCCGATATGCGACAGCGCAACTACATATTTATTCTTTGACAGTGCTTTAAGTTTCATGGTACCACCTCCTGTTTTAGGTGTCTGTAAACCGGGAGTGGCCGCAGCCGCTCTCCTTTGCAAAGTTAACGAAAACTTTTCAGATGTCGAAAACCTGAGCAACATTTTCCTTAAAAAGTTGTTGAAACTTTAGAGCCGGCACTTTCGGCTTCTGACTTCCTGGTATTAACCATAAAACTTGAAAGACATGAAATACAGATGTGAAGTATGCGACTGGATATATGATCCGGCAATCGGAGACCCTGACAACGGAATAGCTCCAGGGACGCCGTTCGAGGATATTCCCTCCGACTGGGTATGCCCGGTATGTGGCGTGGGCAAAGAGGACTTTGCTCCGGTGGAGGATGATCTCTGACACTCGGCGAGCCATAACAAATATTTCAGGAGCCGCAGAAAGCATGGGCTATTCTGCGGCTCCTGTTATTTTTTGCGATGACTCCGAGTTCGTCGCTCCTACGAGTTTCTGAACTCCTTGGGACTCATGCCCGTAAATTTCTTAAAATATTTGCCGAAGAAACTCTGCGACCTGAAGTTCAGTTCGTCGGAAATCTGCTGGATGTTAAGGTTGGATGATTTCAGAAGCACCTTAGCCTCGAGAATCACAAACCGCTCAATCCATTCCACGGCGGTATATCCGGTCTGCTTCTTCACGGTACGCGACAGATGTTTGGGGGTTACCTCCATCTTCTCCGCGTAGAAATCGAGGAATCGCTGGTCGCGGAAATTCTCCTGTGCCAGACGTATGAATCTGTCGGACATTCTCCCCTGCTTCGACACTATCTCACGGCTGTACGGCTCATAACAGCTGTAAACAGTTTTGAAAATGAAC
>CABUTY010000158.1 GCA_902494595.1 uncultured Porphyromonadaceae bacterium
GAAGCTGACATTGATGCTCATGGGCGGTTCGGCCTTCCTGATGCTGGGTCTGTTGGGAATCTACTGGCACGGAACACCTGCCGATGCCGGTGTGGCCAACACATGGAACATCCTCGAGATATCCCATTACGGCTGCATCGACTATGGATGGCAGAACATGCTGTTCATATTCACGTTTGTGGGCTTCGGCGTGCTGGGTGCCATGTTCCCGTTCCACACATGGAGTCCCGACGGTCATGCCTGCGCCCCCACGGCGGTGTCAATGCTGCATGCCGGCGTGCTCATGAAGCTGGGAGGCTACGGTTGCTTCCGCATCGCCATCTTCCTGCTTCCCCACGCCGCCAATGAACTCGCATGGATTTTCATAATTCTCACGGGTATAAGCATAGTATACGGTGCATTCTCGGCATGTGTGCAGACCGACCTCAAGTACATCAATGCCTATTCGTCGGTATCACACTGTGGCATGGTGCTCTTCGCGTTGCTGATGCTCAACCAGACGGCCATGACCGGCGGTATCCTCCAGATGCTCAGCCATGGTCTGATGACGGCTCTCTTCTTCGCCCTGATCGGTATGATCTACGGACGTACGCATACCCGCGACATCCGTCAGATGGGTGGACTCATGAAGATTATGCCTTATCTCGGAGTATGCTATATGATAGCCGGTTTCGCATCGCTGGGACTTCCAGGACTGTCGGGCTTCGTGGCCGAGATGACCATCTTCTTCGGCAGCTTCGAGAACGCCGACATGTTCCACCGCGTCTTCGTGATAGCCGCCACCACATCAATCGTGATAACGGCAGTCTACATCCTGCGGGTGGTCGGCAAGCTGATACTCGGCCCCGTGCAGGACGAGCATCATCTCACGCTCACCGACGCAACATGGTGGGAGCGTCTCGCCACTGTAACGCTGATAGTTTGTCTGGCCGGCATAGGATTCTTCCCCAACTGGCTCAACGACTCTATACAGAACAGTTTCAAACCGATTGTCGACGCATTGGCCCAGGCAATTTAATCAGAACAATTTGACAACAAGATAACGATGGACTATTCACAATTTGGGGCGATGATCCCCGAGTTAATAATCTTAGGCTTGTTTTTCGTGGTTTTCGTGCTTGACGTGTTCACGCGCGACGGCTCGAAGAAGAGTTGGCTGACACCGGTCACCACGGTGCTGTTCGGTCTGGCCACGGTGGCCATATGGCTTATACCGTCGGCCGATACCTCGGCATTCGGCGGAATGTATGTCGACGACAACGCCTGCAAGGCTATAAAGGCTATCCTCAACATAGGTGTGTTCATAGTGTTCCTCCAGTCGGCAAGCTGGGTCGACAGCGACGAGACAGCCATCCGCAAGGGTGAGTTCTACGAGCTGATACTGGCCACGCTGTTCGGCATGTACCTGATGATATCGGCACGTCATTTCCTGCTGTTCGTAATCGGACTGGAGACGGCATCGCTGCCGCTGGCCGCACTGGTGGCATTCAACAAGAAGCATTACGAGAGCCATGAGGCTGCCATCAAGTACATACTCACGGCAGTTTTCTCGTCGGCAATCCTGCTGATGGGGCTCAGTTTCGTATATGCCTTCTCGGGAGGTTCGCTCTACTTCAGCGATATAGCCGCAGCCATCACGGCCGGCAGCATGTCGGGACTCCTGGTGGTGGCGCTGGCTTTCGTGATTGCCGGCATAGGCTTCAAGCTCTCGCTCGTGCCCTTCCACCTCTGGACCGCTGACGTATACCAGGGTGCTCCCACGGCTATCACCTCCTACCTGTCGGTGATTTCCAAAGGAGCCGCCGCCTTCGCCTTCTTCATCATCTTCGCGCAGGCCTTCGGCCAGGTATTTGCCGACAGCTGGGAATGGATGATGTACGGCGTAATCATACTCACAATCACCGTAGGTAACCTCTTCGCCATACGCCAGAAGAACATGAAGCGATTCATGGCCTTCTCCTCGATATCACAGGCCGGCTACATAATGCTGGGCGTGATGAGCCAGAGCGCAATAGGTCTCGGCTCGATGATGTATTATATCTTCGTCTACATCGTGAGCAACCTCGGAGCCTTCGCAGTGATTGCAAGTATAGAGAACAAGACAGGCAAGGTGGGAATGGACGATTATGACGGACTGCACAAGACAAACCCGTGGCTGTCTTTTGCCATGACACTTGCCATGTTCTCGCTGGCAGGTATACCTCCCTTCGCAGGTTTCTTCTCAAAGTTCTTCATCTTCAACTCTGTGGCATCCACCGGTTCGATGGCTCTGTACATGCTTGTGCTCGTGGCCCTCATCAACACCATCATATCGCTCTATTACTACCTGCTGGTGGTAAAGGCCATATGGATCAATCCGGGCGAGGCTAAGATTGAGGCATTCAAGAGTAACGGCGGCGAGAAGGCAGCTCTCTGGATTTGCGTGGCAGGCATAGTGTTCTTCGGACTCGTGCCCTACATCTACGACTACTGCTACAACGCAGCACAGATTCCTCTCTTCTGACAAGAGATTCCACAAGAGAATTTCCACTACAATATATAAGGACCGGGATGGCTTGAAGCCGTCCCGGTTTTGTATGCGGTGCGGGATATTATGTATGTTCCACGGCATGTTTTGTGTTTCGTGGCAGATTATTTGGATAAGAACAAAAATAGGTGTATATTTGTAAAACCTTTAAATCAAAACCCAAAATGGCGGCGAGCCCCGGCCGCAGACCCGGATATACAGGACGCGCACAGACAGAAGATTAAGAAATGGACCGGCAATGCCGGCAGAAATAATATGACAGCATGAGTTATTTGAAATTCGACAAGACCCAGATGATCAACCTGGAGCAGAGTCTGCCCAAGGAGATGCTGAGGACCAATCGGTCGGGGGCTTATCATTGCACCACCATCGTAGGCTGCAACACCCGCAAGCAGCATGGTTTGCTGGTGATACCCATCCCCGATATGGACGACCAGGCGCATGTGCTCCTGTCCAGTCTCGACGAAACCGTGATACAGCATGGCGCCGAGTTCAACCTCGGCCTGCACCAGTATGGCGACAATGTATTCAGTCCTAACGGTCATAAATACATCCGTGAGTTCAGTTGCGAGACGGTGCCCAGCATTCTTTACCGTGTGGGTGGCGTGATTCTCTCCAAGGAGAAGGTGTTCATTTCCCATCAGAATCAGATACTGATACGCTATACTCTTATTGATGCCCATTCGGAAACTACGTTGCGTTTCCGCCCCTTCCTGGCCTTCCGCAACGCCAACGCCCTGGTCAACGAGAATCCCGATATCGACAAGAGCATCAGGGACGTGCCCAACGGCATATCCACATGTCTCTACCAGGGATATCCGGAACTGTATATGCAGTTCAACAAGGAGGTCCGGTGGGTCGACGACGGCCATTGGTACAAGGGTATCGAATATTACAAGGACCGTGACCGCGGAATACCCTACAAGGAGGATCTGTGGGTGCCCGGTTATTTCGAGTTGCCAATAAAGAAGGGGGAGAGCATCATTTTCTCGGCCTCCACGGAGCTTGAAGACCCTGCGGAGTTCGAAAAGATATATGACAAGGAGCTGAGTACCCGTACCAAAAGGACGAGCTTCTACAACTGTCTGAAGAACGCCGCCAAGCAGTTCTATCTCAAGAACGAACATGGCGACTACATCATGGCGGGGTATCCCTGGTACAATGTCCGTGCCCGCGATGAGATTATCGCATTGCCGGGATGCACGTTGGCCGTGAACCATGAGGAGGATTATCTGAAAATCATGGACACGTTTATCGCGGCTCTTCGCCGTAACATCTCCACGGGTGAGAAGGATCCGGTGATTCACGAGATAGATTTGCCGGACATGCCGTTGTGGACCATATGGGCCATACAGGCTTACCGCAAGGCCACCGACACGGCGAAATGCCGTGAACGTTTCGGCGATACGGTCAGGGAGCTGGTAAGCGACATATGCGAGGGGAGGATAAGGAATCTGCGACTCAACGACAATGGCCTGGTGTCGAGCGAAGGGTCGGAAAAGCCTGTCACCTGGCTGTCGGCATCCATCGACGGCAAACCTATCATACCACGCACCGGATACATCCTGGAGTTCAATGCCCTCTGGTATAACGCTCTCTGCTTCGTGAAATCCCTTTACGAAGGGGTGGAGGGCTATGCCGACTACGTGGAGCAGACGGGAGCGCTGGCCGACAAGTGCGGCGAGGCTTTCAAGGAGACGTTCCTCAACGGTTACGGTTATCTCTACGATTACGTCAACGGGAGCTACACCGACCTGGAGGTGCGGCCCAATATGGCCATAGCCATAGGTATGGAGTATTGCCCGCTGAGCCGCCGGGAACGCAAGACGGTGCTCGACTTCTGCACGCGCGAGCTGCTAACCCCCAAAGGACTGCGGTCGCTGAGCCCCAAGAGCCACAACTACCGCCCCATTTACAAGGGAAACCCCACAGAGCGGGAGTATGCAGTGC
>CABUTY010000159.1 GCA_902494595.1 uncultured Porphyromonadaceae bacterium
AGGGCTCTTTGCCGGCGAGGAAAAAATCGAGGCGAAGGTCGGTAAGGCTCCTACGGCTGAAGGCATGTCTGTTGAAGTGATTCCGGTCACCGTTGTCACCGGCCGCAATGCCGTCAGAATTGAAGGGCAATTCACGCCCGCGGCCAACGGCACTTATTATTTCGGCATTCACGCCCTTACACCCAAAGGAGGCAACTGGGTATATGCCGACAATATCACGGTTTCCCGAGGCATCAAGGCCACAGCCCCGGCGCCTCCGGCAGCTGTAGTGACACCCGATTCCGATGGTGAGAAAAAAATCACAGTGACAGGCACGGCTCCTTCAAAAACCGTTAACGGACAAAGCCTGTCGGATATCACAAGAATGGAGGTATTCAGCAACCGCCGGCTCCTTAAGACGGTAACTGGCATCGCACCCGGCGGAAGTTTCAACATAGAGGCCGTTGCCGACACCATCGGCGAACAGACCGTCAGCGTGATGGCCTACAATGAAAGCGGAGCGGGAGAAAGCCTTGACACCATGGTGTATGTGGGCATCAACAAACCTACGGAAGTGACCGACATAAAAATAGTGGAGACGTCTGTCCACGGGCGTGTCACGGCCTCATGGACACCGCCGGCCCTGGATATCACAGGCAAGCCGCTGAATCCATCCAAGGTGACTTATTCCATCACCGATCTCACCGACGACAACAGACTCCTCGCAGAAAACCTAACCGAACCCAGGTATACATTTACCGCCGTGGAGGAGGGCAAACGTCAGAAGTTCATCCAGGTTGCGGTACGTGCCCATACCATGAGCGGACATTCCTATGAGGAGGCTTCTCCCTTGGTGCCCGCCGGCGAACCCGACGCATATCCGTGGCTGGAATCCTTTGCCAACGGCGCAATCAGACATATCATAGGCCAGAGAAGCGTCAATGCCGATCTCATAAACACTTACAAGTGGTCCATAAATACAGATGCGTCGCTCGCCAATATGAAGAGCTACGACGGCGACAACGGATATGCCGCCGGCAGAGCCAAATATGAAGACTACAGCGGCGAGATATTCACCGGCAAGATTGACCTGCGTAAAGCTGTCAAGCCGGAACTATCTTTCGCAACTCTAAGCATCCCGGGCGGAAGTGCCGACCTCAACGAGATTGTGGTAGCCGTTAAGAAATCTGGTATGGAGGCTGATTTTACTCCCGTTTTCAGCAAGAGCGTCAAGGACATCTGCGGCAATGAGGAGAATGTATGGCGCACGGCCCGCGTAAATCTCTCTGCCTTTAAGGGTCAGCAGATTGAAATATCCATCAAGGCTGTGACGAAGAACTATGAATACACATTCCTCGATGCGCTGAACGTTGCGGAAGGTTATGACTGCAACATGGCTGTCAGCGACGTAAAGGCTCCGGATTATGTCGAGGCCGGAACCGACTTCGACATCACGGTGAATCTCCAGAACAAGGGTTCCGTCACTGCCGCCAACTATGCGGTGGAATTATATCTCAACGATGACAAAGAGGCATTTTCCGTTGTTGACGACGGCGCTGCGATAAATGCCGGAGCATATGGCAGTGTGTCATTCCGCGCCAGACTTCCGCATGACGCCTCCGATGAGAACATACTCACTGCAAAAGTGATTCTCGCCGGCGACGAAGACCTTTCCGACAACGTATCTGACGATACTAAGCTGCGGATTCTGCGCACAGCCCGACCGGCACCTACCGACCTTGCTGTCAATGCCTCCGGCGAGACATATGACCTCACATGGACTGCTCCCGACCTCTCTGGATGGGGAGGCAAGACCGACGACGACATCGAGAGCTACGACTCGTTTGCCAACTTCAACGTGGGCGACTGGCGGTTCGCCGATATGGACCGCAGTCCGATTGGTGGATTCCAGAATAAGGAAGTTCCCAATAATCCTAAAAATTCTCTGGGATCGTTCTTCGTTTTCGACAGAGGAGACGGCTCATACTGGGATGATTCATACAAACCTCATTCCGGCAGTAAATTCCTTACCTCAATGTTCCGCTACGACAATGGTACGAGCGATGACTGGCTCATCTCTCCCGAATTGTCGGGTAAAGCGCAGACAGTGCGTTTCTGGGCGAAAAGCTATTCCGCCGAATATCCTGAAAAAATCGAGACGAGATATTCCACTGCCGGCAGAGACATCGATTCCTTCATACTTTCCGACGCGGTAAATGCAATTCCGGGCACATGGACCGAATATACCATCGACATACCGGCCGGCGGCAAATATTTTGCCATACGCAACTGCGCCACAGGAGCCTTTCTGCTGATGCTCGATGATTTCTCATTCGATGCCGCAGTGCCTGTTCTCGACGGCTATAATGTATATCGCAACGGTGTACGGCTGAACGACCTGCCGGTGACAGCCACAACATACAGCGATCCCAAACGCTCTTCCGATTCGCTGAGATATTACGTCACGGCTGTTTA
Source organism: uncultured Porphyromonadaceae bacterium (assembly GCA_902494595.1). Lineage (GTDB taxonomy): Bacteria > Bacteroidota > Bacteroidia > Bacteroidales > Muribaculaceae > Lepagella. The sequence goes on from CABUTY010000159.1 coordinate 2,455, forward strand.
CAGCGGCGAGGAGTCAAGAGCCTCCAATGTGGCCGGCATAATCAGTGCTGTTGACGGCACTCGCTCCGATGCCGTGATAAGGATTGCCGCAAATACCATATTCATCTATAATGCCGACGAGGTCACCGTCGCCGACATCAACGGGCGCCTGCTCCACAAGAGCCTCGGCAACCCGGAGATACGGATAAATGCACTTCCCGGAATCTATCTCGTCAGGACAGATGGAACCACCCGTAAAGTGATTGTCAGATAAACCTGCCTTATTTATCAGAATCGACTGCCCCGCGATATTTCCGGGGCAGTCCTTTTTCGTAGAACTTTATAACCATAGCCTTTGTTCTGATTACAAAAGAGTTTTCATTGAAGTTCATAATTTCAAAACACAACTGCTATGAAAAATACTGTTACTACGGATACCGGTCATGGACATGGAGTATATCGTGAGGACCGAGGCATCAACAAGTTTTATGTGATATGCGGGATAGTTATCTGTCTGTGCGCTATAGCGGAGTTTATCCTGTGGATTATCGATGCAGGGAAGATGCACATGCCCAACCAGGTGATCATGGGCAGCGGCTTTCTGACGCTGTCGGCAGGCGTGCTTCTCTATCTCCTTGTGCGCAACAAGAGCTATCTGGCGGCCAACTGGCTGCTGTGGGTGAGCATCATAGCCTGCATAGCATTGTTTTTTGTGGGTATAGCCGTTACTCCCTCCGTTACGGAAGCCGCCGGTGTGCTCGGAGCGATGCCGGAATAACAATTTTGAATTTTGAATTTTGAATAATAAACTGCTATAAACTATAAATGTATGGCTACTATAAATGAAAAAGAGCGGCAGATGCTGCCGCTGGTGACACTTCTCCGCGGCAACCAGCTGACAGCCGCTCAGAAAGCCGGCGTATGGTTCGGCATCATTCTCACAGGCTGCGCCATAGGCGTGTTCATATGGCTTATAGTCAGGGCTGCCAGATATGGCGATTCCCGTGGTATTGTCATGGCATCGTCGTTCATACTCTTCGCCGTGGGATTCCTATATTTTTTTCTTGCGAGAATCAACAATCCCAAACGTGCCTGGATATTCCTGTATGTCACGATACCTCTGGCTGTGGGAGCCTTCGTCATAAGCCTTTACCTCAACGGCGGTGCCAATGCTCCCTATGAGGACATGCAGAACGCCGAGCTCATCCAGAACACTTACGATGCCTCCGACGGCACCGTGGTGCAAAACGACGGCAACCTCGACTGAAAGGCACATTCTCAAAATAGCATACAGCGCCGAGGTAGACGACGAGCATCATCGTACGGGTGAGATAGAGCACCCATCCCGTAAAACAGATGTCGAGCGCCATGCCGGCCGCATACAGCACGCCCGCGAACAGCACGTACAGCGCCAGCCTCCCGATATGGTAGGGTATGGGATAATACCGGCGTCCCACGAACCAGCTCAACACCATCACGGAAAAATAGCTTATCAGCGCCGCCCAAGCCGAACCCATGTAGCCGCCCGGTATACCTATGGCCGGCACAAGCCATATGTTCAGCCCCAGCATCAGCACGAAGCATATCAGCGACATGTACATGCCCCATTGCGTCCTGTCGGTAAGCTTATACCATACCGACAGATTGAAGAATATTCCGAAACACAGCTCCGCAGCCATCATCACGGGCACCACCGACAATCCCTCCCAATAACCCGGAGATACAAAATACTTTATAGCCGGCAGATAGAACATCACGGCCAGGAAAATCAGCAGACCGAAGATCACGAAGAGTTTCATGGCATCGGCATAAGCGGCGGTACGCGGTTCGCCGTCACCCTTGGCCTGCGCGAAAATAAAAGGCTCATAGGCATAGCGGAAAGCCTGCGTGAACATCACCATCACTATGGCGATTTTGATGTTCGCGCCATAAATAGCCACCATGGCCCTCGCAGCCTCCTCCTGACCGATAAAGAGATATGGTATGATCATCTGCCCCATGTTCTGGCTCAGTATTCCGGCCACGCCCAGAATCAGCAGC
>CABUTY010000160.1 GCA_902494595.1 uncultured Porphyromonadaceae bacterium
GTAAGCATCCTCGCAGGTAGCCTTGCCGTCGGCCCAGGCAGCTATGGCGTCGGTGGTGGCGGCATCAGTGCCTGTAACCTTGCAGTCGGTGTATACACCCTGGATTTTGGTGTTGGCCGCGTTGTTGAGGCCCATGACGCCGCCCACATATCTGAGGCCGGTGACATCGCCATGGTTTATACAGCCGCTCACGAGATAGGCGCCGTTACCGGCGATACCGCCGGCATTGCCGCTCTTCTTGGAGGCGAGGTCGTAGGTGGTGGTCACCTTGCCGAAGTTGACGCAGCCGGTTATTTTGGCTGTGCCGTCGCCGAGGATACCGCCGGTGCCGTACGACTCTGAGGAGACATTGGCATAGTTTACGCAGGCCTCAAGCATCATGTTACCGCGGCCAACCACGCCTCCCACGCCATAAGCGGCGGCAGTGGTGGCGGTCACATCGGCGAAGTTCTCGCAGTTGCTGACGGTGATGGTGGTATAGGTACCGTTGCCGACGATACCGCCGACAGCCTGGTTAGCGCCCTTGACAGCAGCATAGTTGGCGCAGCTGTCGATGCGGGAGTTGCCCGACATATAAGCGGCGATACCGCCTACGTTGGAGGTCCTGACGCCGGTCACGGCGCCGCGGTTGGAGCTGAGGTAAAGCCTGCCGCTGAGAGAGCCCACAATACCTGCGGCATAGCCGTTGGCCTGTATGGGAGCATAGTTGTAGCAGTGGGAGGCGGGACCTTTCATCTCTGCGGCGATACCTGCCGCGCCGGTGCCGTTGGTGATGGTTACCGTGCCATAGTTCACATGGTTATAGGTGGAGTCGGTGAAGAGCATGGAGCTGGCGATACCGGCGGCAGTGCCCGTTCCGGCTACAATCTCGCCGTGGTTTACGCAGTTCACGATGAGTCCGGCGCATGTGGGGGCGATACCGCCGGCAAATGTCCTGGTAGCTGTCACCTTGCCATAGTTCACGAGGTTGTCGCCGAAGGAGCCGGCGAGGATTTCACCGGCCACGCCGCCGCAATGAGTAGTCTGGGATGTGATTTCGCCATAGTTTGAGCAGTTGCGCATCGTACCGCCGCGCAGGGAGCCAACGACACCGCCGGCGTTGCAAGTGCCGGTGGTCTTGACAGTGGCGCGGTTCACGCAGTTCTCCAGCAGACCCTGCATACGGCCCACGATGCCGCCGGCATAGGTGTAGCACTGTATGTTGCCGCTGGCAAGCTCTATGTTGCGAATCTCCGCATCCTTGCCCACATATCCGAAGATGCCGGTATAGCTGTGGCCTTCGGCATTCTTGGCGTCTGTCCATGTCATCGTCACGTTCGTGATCTTATGGTTGCTGCCGTCGAAGACACCCTGGAAGGGAGCACTGCTGTCCCACGACACCGGCTTGAAGTTGGCACTCCCGCCGAAGTCAACGTCGTTGAGCATGGCGAAGTACTTGCCATTGTAGCGTATGCCGTAATCGTTGGTATAGCTGCTGAGGGTCTGGAAGTCGGCCAGCGATGCTATCTGATAGGGATCCTCCTTGGAGCCTGTACCCTTGAACGGATTGTTGATAGCCTGGAGGGCGAAAGGACGTTTCCATGCGCCGCAAGTACCGGTCACGACAACGTTGGCGGGCTCTGAAATGGCGTTTAGCTTGAGGGTCGAGCCGCTGACGGAGAGAGCGGTAGTACCGTCGGGCAGCGACCATACGAGGCCTGCGGCAGCGCTGAGGGCAGCGTCGGCGGTAACCTGGTTGGCCACATCTCCCTGCGACAGATTGATCCACATACCGCGGAGAGCCTTCACGGCAGCCTCATCCTTGAAGTTCTTGAGCACGGGATATACATCCTTCGAGAAGTCGAATGCATCGGTGCCGAGACCCTCGGGGAATGAGCCGCCCACGAGCGTCTTGGTATCGAGACCTGTCACGCCGGCCATGTCGTCGCCATAAACGGCGCCGTAGATATGATGGCTGGCGTCATAGTAGCAGTTGACATATTCGGAAACGCCAGCACGTAAAGCGGCGATAGCACCGAACGACTTCCTGGGGTCGCCGATTTCGAGGGCGCCGGTGTTGACGCATCTCTCCACCTTTGTGCCACCGGCAATGAGGGCGATGATGCCTGCCGACTCCTCCGGTGCATATATGCGGCCGCTGTTGACGCAGTCGCGTATCACGCAACCCGTGCCATTGTTGTTGGCGACGATACCGGCGGCAGTCTGGGTGTCGGCGGCGGGAGTGGTAAGGGTAATGCCTGCCATAGAGATGTCGCCGGCGTTCTGGCAACGCTCAACTGTCACATTCTCCATCTGCTGACCCACGATACCTGCGGCATATCTGTTGCCGGCGGTTACGGCGCCATCGTTATAGCAGTCTGTCACAGAGCCGGCGGCCATGCGGCAAACGATACCTGCGGCATAGTTTCCTGCGGCGGTAATGGCGGCATGGTTGCGGAGGTTCTCAAGGCGTCCTTTGCATATCGCCGAGAAAGCGGCCACGCCGTTGCCGGCCTTCAGCTCGCAGCTCGAGTCCATGACCAGATTCTTGAGCACACCGTTCTCGCCGATGATGCCGAAGAAGCCTACCGACTGACGCGAGGCCTTGTTGTCGAGCTTCCCGTCACCGTCGGTGACGATGCTGCTGATTTTCCAGTTTTTGATTACGTGCCCCTTGCCGTCGAATACGCCGTTGAAGGCATGTTTCTCATTGGAGTCGTCGGCTACGCCATAGAAAGTCTCGCCGGTGAAGTCGAGATCGTTGGCCAGCTCGAAGAAGTCGCCGTCATAGGTGAGATTGTTCTGCGTGATACCCTTGTTGATGGTGCGGAGGTCTTCGACGGTGCGTATGATGTATGGTTTTTCGGCGGTACCTTCACCCTCAAACTGGGGTGGAGCCACGAATAGAGCGAGCAGACGCGTGAAAGAGCCATATTCTGTCTCGACGGTAGCCGTAAGGTTCTCCACGCCCATCTTTCCTTTTACCACGCCTGTGCCGTTGTCGAGCTTCAGGGCTTCCGTCTCCTGCACATAAGTGTTGCCGTTCATCAGGCGCCACTGCACGTTGGCGGTCACGGGATATGTGAAGTTGGTCTTGAGATTGTTGACCTTCTGGCCGTTGGCGAGCTTGACGGCGCCGCAGAAATAGTCGGTGAGCTTGTCGTTGAGGAGACCTTTGAGTATGGGATAGCGGCCGGCCTTGAAGTCCCATTTGGCGGTGTCGAAACCCTTGAGGGGAGTTCCGTCGGTAAGCTCTGTGGTGGACTTGCCCCCATAAAGGTCGTCGGCGCCCATGGGATTGCCGGTGGTAATCTGCCAGTCGTAATATACATTCTCCACCACTGAGGGCTCCTCACGCTTGGAGTGGATGGCATGTGCGGGGATAAATTCGCCGCTCTCTCGTATCTGACCCGCGAAATAGCAGTTGCGCATGGTTGTGGGGCCACCCGTGGAGCTGGTGTTCTTGTATAGGACACCCACGAGGCCGCCGACCTTGCTGGTGGCGTTGGCGCCGATGATGCTTGCCGAGGAGAAGCAGTCCTCCACCACGCCGCCGCCGAAGTAACCAATGACGCCGCCGCACGAACCTGTGGAATTGTCTTTGACGGCGGTGGAAATGAGGCAGGAGCTTGCGCAACGCTCCACGGAGGAGTTGTTGGCATTGCCGCCGATCACGCCGCCCATGTTGGCATAACCTGTCTTATCGGAGAGGCTGCCCATGAAGTAGGAGTCGGCGACGCATACCTTCTCGGCGGGAGATGTCTGGAGGCCACCAACTACGCCGCCCACATTATGAGCGATGCTGCTGGAGAGAATGGCGCTCTCGATAACGGCGTTGACACGGCAGTTGCTGATGGTGTCGCAATATACGCAGCCGGTGATACCTCCTACGTATGCGTAGCCGGAGATGTTGCCGGTGAACTCGCAGTCGGTGACCTTACGGCTGTATCCGGCGATACCGCCAAGATAGTCGGGTTTCTTGCCTCCGTTGCACCTCGCGTTGCCCGTAACGGTGACATTGCTGATCTTGCCCTTGGAGTATCCGGCGATGATGCCGTTATACTGCGAGCTGGCGCTGACTGTGCTGTTGAGCACCTTGAGGTTCCTGACGGAGCCGTTGTCGCCGAGGTAGCCGAAGATACCGTTGTAGTCGCGTGCTCCTCCTTCTATGCGGAGATTCTTTATAGTATGGTTGTTCCCATCGAAGGCACCGTCGAAACAGATAGTTGCCGAAGAGCCTATTGGACGGTATGAAGCCTGGACGGCGGCATAGTCGAGGTCGGCGTCAAGGCGGAAATGCTTGCCGGTATATTTGTCGCCGGCGGCCACACCCTTCTGGAGGAGTGCCATGTCGTCGGTGCTCTTGATGAGATAAGGGGATGCTTCGGTGCCTTCGCCGGTGAAGGATACGGAGGTAGGGGAGGGCACCACGATATCCTTGACGCCGTCGCCGATGGTGAGTACGGCGTTCTGCATGCCGAACCTGA
>CABUTY010000161.1 GCA_902494595.1 uncultured Porphyromonadaceae bacterium
ATTCTGCACAGTCAGGGCCGAGGCGATGGTCAGGGGATATGCGCCTAACTCAGAACATGCGCGTATATCGGCGCCAAGCCCGGCACAGCCGGTAGGGTCTATGCCCGATATTATCAATACTCTTGGAATCATTTCACAAAACCTCCTTCAATGCTTTGGCGGCATTGCGCCATGAGTTTCTTGGTGTTGAAGCCTTTCTCGTCGGGCCATATGGGTTTATGAATCACGAGCCTTATCCTTGTAGGCGTCATGAAGTAGGTGTATCGGGGCATGGCCGTGAAGCTGCCGTCGATGGTGAGGGGCACCACGGGGAGTTTGAACTCGGCGGCGAGCATGAAGGCACCGCGTTTGAAATCAATCATGGAGCCGTCCCAGGAGCGCGACCCCTCGGGGAATATCACCAGCGACATTCCGTTGCGCAGCGTGCTTTCCGACTCGGCGATGGTCTGGCGTATGCCCGAGATGCTGGAGTCGTCAACCATCACGTGTCCCGCCTTTTTGCATGCGGCTCCCACGGCGAAAATCTTCTCCAGCTCCTTCTTCATGAGCCATTTGAAGTTATGGCCCAGGTAGCCGTATATGAGCCATATGTCGTAGGCGCCCTGATGGTTGGCCACGAAGACATAGCTCTGCTTAGGGTCGATATTCTCGCGGCCCGACACCTCTATGCGCATCAGAAAGAGACGGCATGTGAAACGCGCCCATATCGAGGGAGGCCAGTAGCCCCAGAAGTCGCGGTTGCCGACCATGCAGCCCGTGAAGGTGATGATGGCCGTAATGAAGGTGGCTACCACAAAAACGGGCCCCGCTATCAGGAACTCGTATAAAAGGTACAGGCCACGCAGCATCCATTGCAGGGCATTGCGGCGTGGCTTTAAAGGTTTAGGGTGTGTCTGATCCATCTCGCCAGTGTCACTCCTCCGGAGTCTCCGGGGATATAAGCTTGTATCCTTTACCGTGTATGTTGATTATTTCCACAGTCGGGTCGTCTTTCAGCAGTTTGCGCAGCTTAGTGATGTAGACGTCCATACTTCTGGCGTTGAAGTAATTGTCGTCGATCCATATCGACTTCAGAGCGAAATTCCTTTCGAGAATCTCATTCATGTGCTGGCAAAGCAGCGACAGGAGTTCGCATTCCTTGGTGGTGAGTTTCTGGGTCTTGTCATCGGCGATAAGGGTCTGCTTCTGGGTGTCGAAGGTATATTTGCCTATCTGGTATACGGTAACGTCCTTTTCTTTCTTGCCTCTGACTCTGCGGAGTATAGCGCCGATGCGGCTCACGAGCTCCTCCATGGAGAAGGGCTTGGGAATATAGTCGTCGGCTCCCAGCTTGAAGCCCTGCAGCACATCTTCCTTGAGATTCTTGGCTGTCAGGAAGATTATGGGCACATCGCTGTTGACAGCCCGGATTTCCTGGGCAAGCGTGAAGCCATCCTTCTTGGGCATCATCACATCGAGAACACATAGGTCATATTTCCCTTTTAGGAATGCCTTGTAACCTTTGTCGCCGTCGTTGCACAGGTCGGCGTAGAACCCTTTGGCCTGCAGGAACTCCCGTAACAGCATGCCAAGGTTCTCGTCGTCCTCGCATAACAGTATCTTCAGTTTGTCACTCATATCTTTGTTTTTTTCTTGTATAACAAATAAAAATTAACTTTTCTTTATCAAGCGCCAAAAACTTCCGCAGCCGTAACCTGTTGGTTATGAGACGAGCGGGAGGCGGATGATAAAGGTTGAGCCCACGCCCGGTTCTGACTCCACGGATATTGAGCCTTTGAAGGCGGAGATCATTTTCTTGACATATGCCAGTCCGAGGCCGAAGCCTTTCACGTCGTGGCGGTTGCCGGTGGATACGCGGTAGAATCTGTCGAATATCCTCTTGAGGTCGTCGCGGTAGATGCCTATGCCGTTGTCGGCCACGCGTATCTCCAGCTGCCGTCCCTCTATGTCGCGGGTGGATACCGACAGCTCCGGATCCACATCCTCACGCATGTATTTCAATGCGTTTTCAAGCAGGTTGTGAAGAACGTTGGTGAACTGCAGCTGGTCAACATATACATCGGATTTCAGTGCGTCGAGGCTGGCCGTGAGTGTGCCTCCCTGACGTTCCACTTTCAGCTTGAAGGTGTTGACCACATTCTCTATTATCTCGTTGGCGTTGACTTCCGTGAATTTAAGAGTGCTTTCGGCGTTGTCGAGCACCGACAGGTGAAGCACCTTCTCCACCTGGAAGCGCAGTCGCTTCGTCTCCTCGCTGATTACCTCTGTAAGATGCTTCATCGAGTCGGGAGATTTTCTCACCGAGTCGTCATCGAGCATCTGGGCAGCCAGCGAGATGGTGGCTATCGGTGTCTTCAGCTCATGAGTCATGTTGTTGATGAAATCGGTCTTCATCTCCGTGAGCTTTTTCTGCCGGAAGGCCAGGATCACCGTGTACAGAAACACCACCAGAAGTATCAGTGAGAAAGCCAGCGATGGGATTATGAACCGCACGCTGCTGAAGATATAGTTGTGTTTGGTAGGGAACTGTACGTTGAGGCGGTACGACACATCTGTATTAGCGAAGAGAGGTATGGAGTAGATGTTTGCGTTGGCGGGGTCATAACCATGAGTGGCGTAAATCTCGCGTCCTGATTCGGAGCTTACGCAGAACACGAAAGGGACTTTGACGCCGTTGTTGGCGAGTTCGGTGGCGAGACAGTTGCGTATCACGGTGCTGTCGGCCCGTTCCATGATGGGTCGTGAGCCGGAGTCGCGCAGTATGCTCAGTATCACCTCGCTGCGCAGCCCTTTCTGGTAGAGGTATTGGCTGCGTATCACTTCCTGCATGTTGCCGTAGCGGTCGCCGATGCTTGAAGTGGGACTCGGAAAGCCGAAGGACGACGACCCCTTGCGGTCAGACTTGAGGGTATAGTTGGTGACGGTGCCGTCGGGATTCTCCACTGAATATTTCAAGTTGCCGTTGGAGCCGCTGTCGTTGATGTCGTCGTAGAAGCTCGACTCTATGATATTGACATCCTCCTCGAGGAAATGAAGTGTTTCCTCGCGGTCAAGGAATTCGGAAGTGGCGTTCAGAGAGCGCATCACGCCTTCGGAAAACTGCTCTTCACGCATCTTGACCATGTTTTCAAGATACATTATCTGGAAGTAGAGCAGGGCTCCGAAGGTTATGGCCATAACCACCGTCAATATCCATATGAGGGATTTCTTCATTGGCTTTTTAACAATTCAGTGCAAAATTAACAATTAATTGTGAAAATGCAAATTTTTTCTTTGCATCGCACATCGCATTACGTGAGAGGGGGTATGCGTTATTTCTGAGTTGGTTTCCAGTCGGCGTCGATGATAGCGTCGAGGGCGGCGGTGATGGCGGCACGATTCATGTTGCGGCCTATGAACACTATCTTGTCCATACGGTCGCCATACACGGGATCCCAGTCGTTCATCAGTCCAGGCTCGCGTGCCAGAAGTATCTCGAGGTCTTCCTCCGGGGCTGTGGCATACCATTGACCGGCAGGTATCAGACGCTTCTGTCGGCCGGCCTGCTCGAAGAGGTACGACATGTCGGGATTCTCCACAAAATAGCATATTCCTTTGGTGCGTATCACCGAGTCGGGCCAATATCGGGCGCAGAAGTAGTCGAACTTGTTGAGGGAGAAGGGCTTGCGGGCGAAGTAAACGAAGGTGCCTATGCCATATTCCTCGGCTTCGCCTTCGCCGTGGTGATGGTCGTGATGATGGTGATGGTCGTGATGGTCGTGATGATGACCACGGCAGTGGTCATCACTGCGGCTGTCGGAATCATCTTTTTCCAGTTCGCGCACCCAGGTGGCGGAGGTGGCCACTTTTTCGAAGTCGAAGGCGGAGGTGTTGATGATGTCTTCGAGGGGCACGTCGCACCAGTCGCATTCGAGTATGCGTGCCGATGGCTGTATGGCGCGTATCACCGCTTTAAGCTTGTCGGCGTCGGCTCCCGATATCTCGGATATTTTGTTGAGAACGATGGCGTTGCAGAACTCTATCTGCTGTATCACCAGGTTCTCTATATCCTCTTCGTCGATATTGCTGCGTGTTAGGGCTTCTCCCGACTGGAACTCGTCGCGCATTCTGAGCGCATCCACCACAGTGGCTATGCAGTCGAGCCTTACCTGCGGCATGGCGCATATGGCCTGCGCTATGGGCTCCGGCTCGCAGATGCCGCTGGCCTCGATCACCAGATAGTCGAATTTGCCGCTTTCAGCCAGGTCGGCGACCTGCTTGGCCAGGTCGGCCTTCAGCGTACAGCATATGCAGCCGTTCTGAAGCGGTACGAGTGAGTCGTCGCCTGTATTGACGATGCCTTCCTTCGATATCAGGTCGGCGTCTATGTTAACTTCGCCGATATCGTTGACGATTACGGCAAACTTTATTCCTTTCTTATTGGAGAGAATCCTGTTGAGCAGGGTTGTCTTGCCGCTGCCGAGATA
>CABUTY010000162.1 GCA_902494595.1 uncultured Porphyromonadaceae bacterium
CAACGCCACCCTCGAGAAGTCGTTCGCCACCGGTGAGGTGCGCGGCGGCATGACCGACAACTATGGCCGCAAGTCGGCGGCCGGCGGCGTGGTTGGCAAGACATACGGCTCCCTGATAGAGAACTGCTACTTCACCGGCTCGGTATCGACATATCTGTCGCGCACCACCGGCGGTATCACCGGCTGGCTCACCCCCGACGTTCAGGGCACCGACACCATCTCCACAACCGTCCGCAACTGCTGGTCGGCAGCTCTGGTCACTTCCGAGACCTACCTCTACGACAAGGAGAACGAGGCCCGCGAAACCATAGGATGGATAGAGAACTCCACCCCTGTGCTCGAGAACCTCTACTACGACAACCAGCTTACCAACCTCAACTCTACACGCTTCGGTGCCAGCACCGCCGACCTCACATCGGCAACAGGTCCTCAGGGATTCGACGCTTCGGTATGGCAATATACCGCCGGCCAGTATCCACGGCTGAAAACCAGCGCCGACACCCCCAACGCCCTTATGTCGGCATCCGCCATAGTGCTCCCGGCCCGCAGCTCCCTGAAGAAAGTGTCGGGCAATGGTGAGCTCCATCCTCTGGGCGGTGTCAAATACCTCATGCATCTCAACGGCACCCTCGGCGACAAAGGCCATTTCTCATCGATAGAGGGTAACGCCTTCAAGATTTCCGATCAGTTCGGCACCGACACGCTGCGTGTAGTGCTCGGCGACATCGCCTACGACCTGGAGATGCGTGTGGCCCCCGTATCGTTCGACGGCGAGGGCACTGCCTCCAATCCTTTCCTGATACGCACCAAAGAAGACATGGTGCAGCTCAGCATAATCACCTCCGATAAGCAGCAGACCTTTCCCGGCGACCACTTCCTGATGACCAATGACATCGACATGAGCGGCGCCGACGGCTTCCTGGGCATCTGCGGTGACGCCACCATAAAAACCGGTACCTACAACAAGTTTGCCGGCGTGTTCGACGGCGGCAACCATTCCGTACGCAACCTGAAGCTCGACTGGATAGAATGGACCACGCGACCCGAGGCGAGCGCCGACGGCCTCGGCACTCCCAACAGCAATGAATGTCTGGGTGTTCGCGGTCTCTTCGGCAAGCTGGCTCCCGAGGGTGTGATCCGCAACGTCATCATCGACAAATCGTGCTCCTTCCGGTTCTGGGCACGTTCCGGCGCCATTGTAGGCCAGAACGAGGGTCTTGTGGAGAACTGCCGCAACCACGGAGAGCTGCGCACGGCTTCACAGATTGCCGCCGGCATCGTGGGCGAAAACCGCAAAGGCACCGTACGCCGCTGCTATAACGACGGCACCATCATAACAGGCGCTGGCGTGGCCGGCGGTATCGTCGGTACAGGTAACGGACGCCTTGAAGAATGCGTCAACGCCGGCGACATAAAGCCCATGGTATGGACTACGTTCAACACCAGCACCAAAAAATTCACCGCCTGCGGCGGAATCCAGGGTGAGAACAAGGGTTCCGACATGTTCAACTGCGTGAACTACGGCAATGTGTCGGGTTACAACAAGATCGGCGGCATCAGCGGCGAACTCGGAGCGGTGACCTCCACAAGCGTGCTGGGACGCAACGAACTCCACAGCGTAATCAACGTGGGAACCATCAGTTATGAAGATCCGACATCCGTGGGTGCTCTCGCCGGCACAAGCGGCACCACCGGTACCGTGGAGAATGCTCACTGGGACCGTCAGATCATAACCGAGGCGGCTCACGGCGGCCTTGCCCTCAAAGGCGCCAAGGGTCTGTTCACGTCGGTGCTCACTTCAGGCAAACCCCTCGAGAGCTTCGACACTTCGGTATGGGACTTCGCGGCAGGCAAATATCCGGCCCTCTCATGGTGCCTCGATGAGCCTGTGTTGCAGCATGCCCGCGCTCTCGTGGTCAACATCAACGCTCCTCACACCGCCGCAGACTTCCACGGCTCAGCTTCTCTCGCCGGCCTCGACGGCGCTTCCTGGAAACTTGATGACAACTCCAGATATGCCATCAACGGCTCTGTGCTCACAGCTCCCGCATCCGTAACCGAGAAAATCACCGGTCAGCTCACCGGCACCTCCGGCGATTATACGCGTGTGCTCCCCCTCGCTTCCGTACTCGCTCTCAACCTGCAGGGCAACGGTACCGAAGAGAATCCTTATCTGATTTCCAACGCCGACGACTGGAACACCCTCGCCGACTACGTGACAGCCAACGGCGCCGGCTTCGAGGATGCTTTCCTGAAAGTCACCGCCGACATCGACTTCACCGGCAAATCGTTCAAGCCGCTGTTTATCGGCAACAACACCTTCATGGGCGTGCTCGACGGCGCCGGCTTCACGGTGAAGAACGTGGCCTATACCACCAACAACACCTATCAGGCAGCCATAGGATGCATCGACCTGACAGGCGTGGTGCGCAACCTGAAAATCCAGGGTGCCGTCACCTCCGCCAAAGCCAACACCGGCGGTTTCTCCGCCAAGGTATATGGCACCGTGGAGAATTGCGAGAACCTCGTGAATGTCACGGCCACAACCGGCTCGGGACACTCCGGCTTCGGCAATGTCTACGGCGATGCTCGGCTGGTCAACGTAACCAACCGCGCTACCATCAAGGGCAGCAGCGGCCAGGTGGCCGGTATCAGCCATAATGTTGCCGATGGAGCATACTTCGAGAAGGTTGTCAACTACGGCACCGTAGGGTCCACGTCTACCTCCAGTTCCTTCAGCAACTTCGGAGGTATCGCGGCCACTTGCTATCCCGCCACATTCATCGACTGCCGCAACGAGGGCAAGTTCGAGTTCGGCAATCCTTCGGGCGCCCAGCAGGTGGGAGGTATCATCGGCAACGCCAATGCCGCCGCTGCTCCTCGCCAGCATATGGTGATAACACGCTGCAGCAATATAGCCGACATCAGCGGCAAAGCTGCTCTCGCCGGCATCGTGGCCAACACGAATTCCGCGAACTGCGTGCTCGAAATCACCGACTGCCGCAACGACGGCAACATCGCTTCCGTCTCCACAGCTTCCGGCACGGGAGCCATCAGCGGTATAACGTCGTTCCATACTCCGGGCTCAGTCATCAGAGGATGCGTCAACCATGGCAACATATCCTCCGTGAAGACCGTCTACGCCTCAGGCATCGTGGGAGGCTACAAGGGAACGGGCAAGCAAGAGCTGCCGACACTTGTCGTCGACTGCCACAACTATGGCAGCATCGAGGCCAAGGGTAACCAGGGCGGCGGTATCGCTGCGCAGGCCAACAATTTCATGACCATCGACTCCTGCGCCAACCATGGCAAGGTTACCGGCGGCTTCGGCCTCGGTGGCATCATAGCCCAGCTCGGCAGCAACGATGTCAGAATAGCCCATTGCTACAATGAAGCCGACATAGAGTCGACCGTCTACCGTGCCGGCGGCCTCATCGGCTGGGGCAACAATGAAAGCGTCGTTGAGGAATGCTTCAACACGGGCAACGTTTCATCCACATCGACCGTGCAGGGCACCAGCGCAACATCGGCCAACTCCATAGGCGGTCTGGCCGGTTATTCGGGCTGCACCTTCATCCGCTGCTACAACACGGGCAGCGTCAAGGGTCTCTCGCAGGTAGGCGGTCTCGTGGGCCAGACTTTCAAGAACCGCACAAAGCTCTACGACTGCTACAATGCCGGCCAGGTGATAGCCCCTGCCGACTCCTGCGGCTCGCTGGTGGGCGTCAAGACCATTGGTAACGGTTCTTACTGGAATGCCGACAATGTGGCTGAGAACTGCCATTACGTGGCGCAGACAGAAAAACCGGCCAACGATGCCATAGGCAGCGAGCTTACGCTTGCCGCCCTCTGCAAGCTCGCCAAGGGTGAAGGCTGGGACAACGGCGACGATTATTCGCTGCCGATGCTCAGGAACGCCGACTGCGACGCCGCTCGTCTGTGGAGCGTGGCCCTCATTCCGGCCGATGGCGACACGTATCCCGACATCACCAAATCCTTCCATGTGGGCAACCGCGCGGGTGTGACCTGGACTGCCGATATCGCCAAACTGCACTTCGACGGCAACGATGCTCTCTTCAACGGCGAAGAATACAAGGGTCCCATTACCCTCACAGCCACTATCGGCGACCGCAAACGTGAATTCTTACTCAATGCCGACATACCCTCCGGTATCGATGCCATAGGCAGCGACAACGACGTACTGGGCAGAGTATGGTTCACCACCGACGGTATCCGCACCGCCGAGCCCGCAAACGGAGAGTCGGGGGTATTCATCGTGGTTACCAAATATGCCGACGGCTCTGAAAAGACCGCCAAAGTCACGATTAAGTAACCCGCCTGAGTCTTAGGCTCTGTTCCTTAAAAATTGTTCACGCAGGGGTCGCAGGCTTTAGACGATTTTCTCCATGCAGGTGAGGGAACATAGCGGGCTATGTGACTGAACCAAAGGGTGAAAAGCGTCAA
>CABUTY010000163.1 GCA_902494595.1 uncultured Porphyromonadaceae bacterium
GAGCAGTTCCGCATGGCCGCCAACACTGCCGGTTACGCCAGCTATTTCCCCAGGATTCTGGGCGGTGCCATAACCGACGACCACGTAAAACTCATCGAGAAAGGCATCAAGGCCATAGACATTATAGACTATGACCCACAGAAGGGATTCAATCCCACATGGCATACGCATGACGACAATATCGGCAACATCGACCCTGCCGCGCTCAAAGCCGTGGGACAGTCGCTGCTGCAATTCATATATCAATGACGACATTCGGGTAAAGGAATGTCGCAATAAACAAGAAACAAACTGAGAAATGGACTTTATACAGGAACTGACATGGCGCGGGATGATTCATACCATCATGCCAGGCACGGAAGATGAATTGAAGAAAGGAATGACCACGGCCTATCTGGGTATAGACCCTACGGCCGACTCGTTGCACATAGGACATCTGTGCGGAGTGATGATGCTGCGACATTTCCAGCGCTGCGGCCATAAGCCGCTGGTGCTTGTAGGCGGCGCCACCGGCATGATCGGCGACCCGTCGGGGAAATCGGCGGAACGCAACCTCCTTGACGAGAAGACCCTGCGTCACAATCAGGAGGCCATAAAGGCCCAGCTGGCCAAATTCCTCGACTTCGACAGCGATTCCCCCAACCGCGCCGAGATGGTCAACAATTACGACTGGACCAAGGATGTCACCTTCCTCGACTTCGCGCGCGAGATCGGCAAGCACATCACCGTGAACTACATGATGGCCAAGGATTCGGTGCAGAAACGTCTCAACGGAGAGGCCCGCGACGGTCTGAGCTTCACAGAGTTCACATATCAGCTGCTCCAGGGCTTCGACTATTACACGCTCTACAAGGATAAGGGATGCCGTCTGCAGCTCGGCGGCTCCGACCAGTGGGGCAACATCACCACCGGCACCGAGCTTATACGCCGCAAGTTGGGCGGCGAGGCTTTCGCCCTCACCTGTCCCCTGATCACCAAAGCCGACGGCGGAAAGTTCGGCAAGACCGAAAGCGGCAACGTATGGCTCGACCCCGAGCGCACAAGCCCCTACAAGTTCTATCAGTTCTGGCTCAATGTGGGCGATGCCGAGGCTGAGAAATACCTCAAGATCTTCACCTTCCTGACCGAGGAGGAGATAAAGGCACTTGCCGAGGAACATGCCTCCAACCCGGGGGCACGCCCCATGCAGAAACGTCTCGCCAAGGAACTCACCGAGATGGTCCACAGCCCGGAGGCTTACGAAAGCGCCGTGGCCGCCAGCAACATCCTCTTCTCGCCTACAGCCGCGCAGGACATACACAATGTGGATGAGAAAACGCTTCTGGAGGTTTTCGAGGGTGTGCCCATGTTTACTGTCGCCAAGGCCGACATTGAGGCCGGAGTGCCGCTCATTGACCTGGTGGCCGTGAAGACATCGATATTCCCCAGCAAGGGCGAGGCCAGAAAGATGATTCAGCAGGGTGGGGTGTCGGTCAACAAGGCAAAAGTCACCGACCCTGCCACGACCGTGGGCGCCGACAGCCTCCTTGGCGGTAAATACATCCATGTGCAGAAGGGTAAGAAAAACCATAACCTCATCAGGGTAGAATAGTATGAAACGGATAGCTATATTGACCGACGGCTCTTCGCCTGTCAGCGACAGGATGATGGAGAGCCTCAACCGCGGGAGCCGGTACAGTGTGGGGAAAGTACCAGCCGACCTTGCCGCGGGGGATGCGGAGGCACTTGCCGAAGCCCTCAGGGGAGAAGGTGTCGACTTTCTGCTGATTGAAGGATGGTCGGGAGTCCTTCCCGAGGCCTTTCCCATACCTGGGATGGTTGTTGGCGAAGAGGATTTCGTCACGGCCACTCGTCGCCTTATGGAGGCATGTCCCGACTATGGTCCGGAGCGCAAATGGGCTGAAGCCCTCGGCGAGAGTTTCGACGAGAAGCGCACCGTGCCACCGCCTATGCCAGAAGAGGCACCGGCATCCGTGCAGCAGCCACCCATCATGCCACGCCCCGATTTCGTACAGCCGCAGTACGCTGCAACGCCGCAGCAGCCCGCATACCCTGCGTCAGGACAGTTCGCCGACAAGGGACCCATGCCCGACACCTACCTGCTCTGGAGCATCCTCGCCACGGTGTTCTGCAGCTTTATCCCCGGGATTGTGGCCATAGTCTTCTCCACATCGGTAAGCTCACGCTACTATGCGGGCAACATGGAAGGGGCACGCAAGGCCTCGCGCCTTGCCCAGATATGGATTATAGTGTCAATAGTGGTAAGCTGCATCACCAACACGCTCTACATGCCGTTGATGCTGGTGAGCGGACTGGGAAGCTAAGAGCGTTCCAAGCCCATGCCGCGCCGACAGGCTTATAAAAGAGACGTCACCGCCATGGTCCTTTTTGCAGGGGCTGTGGCGTTGGTGTTGTTTTACCTCTTTGTCGACCCGTCGTCATCGCGCTGGGTTCCGCAGTGCGCCTTCCTGCGCATCACGGGCTGGGAGTGTCCCGGCTGCGGGTCGCAACGGGCGTTGCACGCCCTGCTGCACGGCGATATCGCCGGCGCTTGGAATCACAATCCTCTCGCCATTGCGGCATTGCCGCTGATTGCCTTGCTGGCATTCTCGTCGTGCACACGGCTGAAGTATCCGAAGCTTTATGCCCGTATCCACAACGTGCCGACAATCATAGCGATGCTCGCGGTCACCGTGGCATGGTTTTTATACCGCAATCTGTTTAAGTAAGTCATGAGTCAAACCAAGAAGCCAATATTCGTGATGGGTTATATGGCGAGCGGCAAGACCACTTTCGGACGCGCTTTGGCCAAAGCCACGGGGCGCGATTTCATAGACCTTGACTTCCGCATAGAGCAACGCTTCCACACCACTATCAGCCAGATTTTCGCCGACAAGGGGGAGGCTGCTTTCCGCGAGATGGAGAGCAGGATGCTTGCCGAAGTAGCCGATATGGAGAACGTGGTGGTGTCGTGCGGAGGAGGGACACCATGCTTCAATGGCAACATGGATCTGATGCTCGGCGTCGGCGTTACGGTATGGCTCGACGCATCGCCGCAACGCATCGTGGAGAGGCTTGTCATCAACCGCTCGCGCCGACCGCTGATGGCCGGCAAAACCGACGGTGAACTTCTTGACACCGTCACCTCCGGTCTGGAGACTCGATTACCCTTCTATTCCCGTGCCGAAATCCGTTTCTGCGGCGACAACCTCGAAGACCGCCGCCAGATTGACGCCTCCGTCACCCGCTTCCTCGCCGAAAATCCCCACCTCCAATAAGAGTATCCGGATTTGCCGTCAAAATTTTTGACCACCCCTCTTCAACTTGCAAAATTTCCTCGAAAATTCGCCGCCCCTGAGTTAACATTTTTTGTGGGATGGGATTTTAATCTCATGGCAATCTCGTTGCCATTTCAAAATTATTTTTTGTGTGTGTCGGATTTTTTGTTAATTTTGCTTTTGGTGAATGCTTCAAGTATCCCTCAAATAGGCACTATCATGACAACACAAGATAAATACCCCGTGGCAGAAGCCGAGTTGGTGACTCAGGCTGAATTGCAGATGGAAAATACGACGAAGCCCAAGCTGCAGTTAGGATTGCTGGGCAATTACTCGGATTCGGAGGAGACCCGTATGCTGCTGACACCTGAAGGGTGCGGCATGCTCACATCGGCCGGCATCGAAGTCCTTATGGAGGCCGGCGCCGGCGTCGACATAAGCTTTCCCGACGAGAATTATGCCGAATATGGCGTCAGGATAGTGACCCGCGACCAGGCTTTGGCCCAACCGATAGTATTGTCGTTCATGCCCTTGAAGCCCAAGGATATCAAAAAGATGAGGAAAGGGTCGGCTTTGCTGTGCATGATGGGCAACACTCTATTCGAGCCGGCCACCATCAAAGCCCTCATGGCGCAGCAGATCGACACGGGATGCTTCGACAACATGTATTCACACCATGACGTGACGATATTCGCCAACATCATCGACGAGATAGATGGTCGCGGCGCCATCATGTACGCTCAGGAGTCGCTGTCGTACCTGGGCGGCGGCAAGGGTGTTCTGCTTGCCGGCGTAGCGGGCCTCAACCCCTGCGAAGTGCTTGTGCTTGGCACGGGAACAGCGGCGATACATGCCGCCAACGCGGCATCGGCGGCCGGCGCCAAGGCCGTAATCATGGACAACGACATCTCCGCCCTCGAAATCGCCCGCAGCGGCCTGGTCGCCGGCGTGGAGGTGGTGGCAATTCATCCCCGAGTGCTCACTAACCGAGTAAAAACCGCCGACATCATAATCACCACTCCTACTACCCAGGAATTCAAGTTTCCGCAGGTGCTCTCGTCGCAGCTCAAGGACAATGTCTATGTGCTCGACCTCAGCGAGGTACATCCCTCGGTATCGGTGCCGCGCACCGTGGCCATGGCCCTCTCAAACCCCCTCATAAACTTCTTCAACGAGATGAGC
>CABUTY010000164.1 GCA_902494595.1 uncultured Porphyromonadaceae bacterium
AAGAGCCTTCAGGAAGGCATATCCATTGTTTGAGTTCGCCGGCCTTTTCATAACCGGCCTTGACGAAGAGCCGTCCGCTCCTGCTGTTGACAGCCGCCACTTTTGCCACTACAGTCCTGATGTTCAGGATATTGCGTGCATATTTCTCCAGCTGCCGCAGCATCTCGGCCCCATATCCGCGACCACGGTATTCGCTTCTGACGTATATCCCTACAAACGCGGTATGGTTACGTGCAGATATATCGTAGAGGTCGGCCAGGCCCACTACCACCTCCGGCTCATCGGTGCCATCGACGGCAAATCTGGCCACGAGACGCAACTGCCCCGTCCGGTATGGGTCGGCATCGTAATTAAGTGCATATTCCGTGATCATATGCATTGATATGGGGGCCATCATGCCGTTGACAATCCATTGAGTGTTGTCGTCCTCGATATCCCATATCACTGCGGCATCCGAGGGCTCCACTGCCCGCAATTGCAATCTTTCATTACTCATGAAATGTATCTTTAAATGGCATACGGTTCATAATCGAGCGCCCGAGGGTAAGCTCGTCGGTATATTCCAGTTCGTTGCCGATGCTCAGTCCACGGGCCAGCATGGTCACCTCCACAGGCATTTCAGCAAGCCTGCGGTAGATATAGAAGTTGGTGGTATCCCCTTCAAGCGTAGGACTCAGCGCCAGAATCACCTCCTTGATTTCTCCTTTTCCTACTCTCTCCACAAGACTTTCTATCTCAATGTCGGAAGGGGCTATGCCGTCGAGGGGAGATATCACACCGCCGAGCACGTGGTACAGGCCATGGTGTTCCCTTGTGGCTTCGATGGTTATTACGTCCTTGACATTCTCCACGACGCAAACGGTGCTTCTGTCGCGGCGCCGGTCGCTGCATATGCTGCATGTGCCCTCGTCGCTGATATTGTGACATTCCGGGCAGTAATGTATATGCCGCCGCATCTCTATGATGGAGCTGCCGAGCGCTTCCGACATCTCCGGCTCTTTGCGCAGGAGATAAAGTGCCAGACGCAACGCCGTCTTCTCACCTATGCCTGGAAGTTTCGACAGTTCCGCTACCGCTTTGTCAAGCAATGACGAATTATAACTTGTTATCATCAGTTCAACGAAGGATTCTCGGGCACGATAAGCCAGCTTCTGTAATCGGGACCCAGTTTTTCGACCTCGCGACGCCAGAAGGCATCGCCGCTGCCGCTGAGGAGCTCGCTCGTGTCGGGATCGGTATTCAGGGCCCAGTAATTCTTGATGATTTCCGTGGTGAGCTGTCCAGCTCCCCACCCGCTGTATCCTATGAAGAAGCGTATGTCGCCCAAGGCTCCTCCGTGCGATATGATATAGTCGATCACCTCGTCTTCAGTGCCGCCAACATACAACCCTGGGGCTATCTCCATGGAATTGCTGAAAATGTTTCCCAGCCGATGAAGCATGAAAAGACGGTCAAGCTCCACAGGACCTCCCTTGAAGATGGGTATCGTGATCTCGGCCGGAAGACCCTCGATCAGCTGGTTAAGCTGACATACCGGGCCTTTGTTGAGCATAAGCCCTATATGGCCTCCCGTGCTGTCCTGCTCCAGAAGCATCACCGCGCTGCGCGAGAAGTTATGGTCGGCCATCAATGGCTCCGACAGCAACAGCTGGCCTCCTCGCGGATGTACCTCCCTGATGTCTTTATGTAATATCGAATCTAAATCCATTATTATCTAAACGCTTTTACACGTTCTGTTGTTATTGCTAAGAAACCTGCCGGCGATTATCCCTGTTGTTGCACAGGTTGTCGCCAAGGCACAATATTTAATATTATGAACACAGACCAATTGAAGAAGAGCGCCGAGGAAGCCAAGGCTTCAGCACAGGACTTCATCAACAGTCCGCAGGTGCAGGGCGCCATCAACAAGGGGAAGGACATCCTTTCCGACGCCAAAGACAAGCTTTCCGATGTCAAGGATAAGCTTGAGGACTTCGTGGAGGACAAAACCGACGGCAAAGGCATCTTAGGTTTTGGCGAGAAGGAGAAATAACTCCTGTGCAACCACTGTCGCTTAGACCTGCGGCTCCGGAGCTCCCGGGGCCGCGGCTCTTTTTCGGCCTTATCTGAATCTTGAGTATATCTGCACCCCAAGCTCTTTGGCTCTCTTGATGTCCTCCGGATTCGACGGGTCGACGCCATAATCCTTCAGGTCGGGTATCACCACTTTCGTGCCCGGCTTTATCCTGTCGGGATGGCCGAGATACTGCGCATTGGCCTTATATATATATGGCCACAGGTGGTAATTGCCGTAATGGTCCTTGGCCATAGTGGTGAGATAGCGGGTCTTGCTGATGGTGTCGTATTTCTTTGCATCCGACGGCTTTGTGGGGGCAGCGTCGGGCGCTTTGACCTCTTCAGGCACATCTTCCACGACAGCCACCGTGTCGGATGACGCCGGCGATTCGGGCATCTGGTAGCCGTAGACGGCATTACGCTTTTCACGCCGCTCTTTCTCCATTGCTTCCTTCTTTCTCGTCTCCGCACGCCGTTCTTCGGTGCCGTAGGCGAATATGCCGTAGATATTCCAGGATATAAGAGCCAAAAGACACGTGGCCACCACGCCTGTGCAGAATCCTATCCAGTAATTGCTCCGCGGCTTTTCCTTCGGTTCTTCGCGCTTAACGTCATTTCCGGCATCATACTCGTCCTCTACCATCTCTTCCGCTACTGCCTCTGCCGCCGGCTCGTTCACCGGAGATTCAGCCTGCGGTTCGGCCTTAGATTCAGTCTGATATTCAGCTTGTGTTTCAGTCTGATATTCTACAACAGTATCTGTTGCAGTATCCCCCGCAGTATCTGTTGCAGTATCCGCCATAGTATCTATCGTGGAACCAACCGTAGATTCAGGCGCTGAATCCATGGGGGCTGTCACGGGGGCGTCGGCAGCCATGGCTTCTTCAGCCTCAATTGCATCTCCCGATTCATCCTCATCCTCCGGTTCGCCTATTTCGACACTTCTGAACATCTCGAAAGGTTCATTTACGGTGGCTGCCAATTCCTTGTCGGGCATGAAGACGATCTTTCGGTGGGTGGGTATAATCATCTCCTGACCGGTGCTGACATCAACGCTTTTGCGCTGCTCCACGTCGATAGTCTTGAACACGCCCAGCCCGTTCACCTTCACCGACTCCCCCTTTTCCAGCATCTCGCCTATCAGGGCAAACAGCTCCCTGACAAAATCCTCGCTCTCTTTCTTGGTATCGCCGGTGCGCAATGCCAGCCGCGCCGTGAGTATGGGCATCGTGACTTTCTCGCTCATGATTTCCTGATTTTGCTCTTCAACATTACGGAAGGCTTGAAGGTGATTGACAATTTAGGAGGTATGAGCATTCTTTTGCCCGTGCCGGGATGTACGGATATTCGTTCATTGCGTTTCTTTGGTTCGAACGTACCAAAGGAGGCAACGGTCACGCTGTCGCCTGCCGATACCGACTCGCCTATGATTTCGGCAAGCTGTCCGCACAGCATATTGATGTCGTCGGTGTCGCGCCCCAGCCGTGTCGCCAGTGTCGTGTTAAATGCCTTTATATCCATTCCTCAGGTCTCTTTTCTTTCTTCTGCAAAATTAGCGCATTCCACCGACATTCACAACTACAATGTGGCCGGGGTCCTGAAAATATTCAGAACCCCGCCAATCACAAAAATATGAAACTGCTATTATTTTATCTTCAGAATCTGGCCGACCTTGATGCGAGCGTTGGGCATCATGTTGTTGAGGCGTCTCAGCGTGGTGGCCGCCATTCCGTACGACCGGGCTATCGATGCCATGGTGTCGCCACTCTTCACGGTGTATGTGGTCTGGCTGTTGTCGCCCGCCTTGTAGGAGTTACCACTGCCGGTGTTGTGTGCCAGCGACTCCTTGGGAGCGTAATTACGTGCCTGTGTATAGGTATTCTTGTTGAATGTATACGTGTCGGTATGCGTAGTCTTGTTGGCAAAATCGAATATAGCGTTGGGATTTATGGCATATCCCATGTAGCGTGTCTCGAAATGCAGGTGCGGTCCGGTGCTTCTTCCTGTGTTACCGCCAAGCCCTATGGCCTGTCCTGCCTTGACCACCTGATCGGGCTTCACCAGATGCTTGTTGAGATGGCCATAAACCGTCTCTAGCCCGTTGGGATGGCGGATTATCACATAGTTGCCATATCCTTTGGCCTCATAGTTGGTGAGACGCACCTTGCCGTCGAAGGCTGCGCGTACGGTGTCGTTCATCTTCAACCCCAGGTCAACTCCCTTGTGCATACGCCCAAATCTGGCGCGATACCCATACTGAGAGGTTATGCGACCCGGTACAGGTATATAATAACCGGTAACGTCTATAACCTGACTCTGTGGTACTTCCGATTCTTTGAACGGATTCACTCTCTTGGAATTCCATCCCTCGGTGTAGATGTCGGGTTCCGGCTCGAGGTCATC
>CABUTY010000165.1 GCA_902494595.1 uncultured Porphyromonadaceae bacterium
CCCCGCAGGCTTTGATGCTTTTCACCCTTTGGTTCAGTCACATAGCCCGCTATGTTCCCTCACCTGCATGGCGAAAATCGTCTAAAGCCTGCGACCCCTGCGTGAACAATTTTTAAGGAACAGAGCCTTATTTCACCATCACTTTTTTATTGCCGACGATGTAGATTCCCGCGGGGAGACCGATGGTGGCATCGGCATGAGCGACATTGGACTTGACGGGCGTGCCCAGCATGTTGTAGACATTCACGGGGCTGGCGCTGTCAGTCATCTCGTTGATGCCGGTGATTATGTCAGTTTCCACTATGACCTGCTTCTTGGGATATGAGAATTTCACGGAATACATATAGGTGCCCGGGTCGTCGCCGCGGCCGGTGAGCTGCGGTACCCATGCGTTGGATGTGGAGCCGGTATAGCGGGTATATCCGAACCATTGGTTCACACTCACCTTGCAACGGTCGTTGACCGACTCCTGGTCAGACGGAGCATAACGAGGTGAAGAATTGACCACATCCCAAGGATTGGCGTCGCCTTCGCCGGCAAGGCGCGTGACAAAGCTGAACGCGTCATCGCCCGTGAATATCAGCCGGTTGTAGGGCTCTTCGTCTGTCACATCATATTTGTCGAAGAGATATACTCCCGGTTCCAGGGGATCCTCTCTGCCGACAATCCCCTGGGTAGGATTCCAGTCCATCTTGTTGAGTATGTCGCCATAGCTGTTGGTGATGGAGAATTTGCCGATAAGGATAGGCACATCCGGCGTTGCTATGTCGCCCTGAGTGTCGGCTCTCAGGAGAGTGCCGTCGTATTGTACGGCGACGGCGAGCCAGACGTGGGTGGAGCTTGCCGCAGCAAGGTTCGCAAGACGTATTGTTCCGGAGGTCTTGCCGTTAAGCGACGTAGACACTACGGTATAGGGGTCGGTTGAGGTGGTGCGGGCATCAGCGTCAAGATAATAGGCGTTGACGGTATATTCATACTGGGCGGGGTCGGTGTCGGCCGACACTCCCTTTAAGCCAACCGTGAAGGATATGTCGGCAGTGGTCGCATTCACGGCCTCCGACTTGTCCCAGGTTATGAAGACTGAGGGTTGGGTAGGCTCCGGTTTTGTGTATGAGCCTCCCATTATGAGGAGCACCATACGGTCGGGGTTGAAGTAGAATGAAGCACCGTATATGGTGCCTCCTCCCTCAATCTGCATGTCGGAGCCTGGCTGCGACAGCAGCTTGTAGCTGTCGGGTGCTACGCCGGAAGGCTGACCGTCGGCAGCTCCATATATGTATTGGTCCTGACCGCTCGACCCCGGCTTGTAGTCGGTGTTGAAAATCTTGAAGTTGCCTTGGAGCTCTTCAATGGTGAGAGAGTAGAAGCCATACTGGTCGGGCTGTTCGGAGAATTGATACTTGACGCTGTTGCGGATAAGGTCAAGGTAATAACCGGCGCTTGCGCTGGCGGCAAACATCAGAATTAGGGCCGCGACAGTGAGTATACGGTGGCTTATCCCTGCCGTGAGTCTGGGGAAAGATGTGTATTTCATAATATCGATAATTAATTACTTTCGACCTAAGCCAGACAGGGCTGGCTGTTATATTGAAATAACACTCTTCAGGAACCAAAGTTTGTAAAAACGGCATTCTGGTGCACAAGGATATGAATCACTTATCACTAAAAAAAAGATTGACTGTCGTCGCGACAACCAATCTTGCGTTAACCTTAAAAATCTAATACCATGAAAAACTCTGATGCAAAATTACAAAAATAATTCTAAAACACTGCTTTATAACATAAAAATTTCGGCTATATTTCATAATAATTAACAATAACAATAATAAGTGGTTTATAATTAATAAACATTAACAATGGAATTTTAAAAATTAGCACTGTATTCAGCGATGATATTGGTGGCTCTTGATTTTGTTACAGCGATGCCATGGGGTAAGATTACCGAATTTTTTCGTTCACTTTTCTGAATAAGAGTTAATGTCGGAGCGTTCTCTATAGGTAAAACAGAAAGTATTTGTGCATTATGTGGATGCGCTGCTTTGTAGGGGCACGCCATGGCGCGTCAGCATCCGTTGAAATTACTCTCTTCATTCCGGGCACGCCATGGCGCGTCCCTACAGGGTCAAATGCACATTTACTTCGTTTCCATACTATAGTAAAGTCATGGTCAACAAAGATCAGGATAGAATGGAAAGGGATGAGATAACGGTTGTGATACCGGTTAAAGACCGGGAGAAGTTGATCGTTAGGTGTCTTGACAGCGTAAAGGAGCAGTCATGGCGGCCTATACGTGTTGTGGTTGTCGACAATGGGAGCCGCGACAATAGCCGTCAGGCAGTGACGGAATGGGCGACGGCCAACAGTGACGATGGTCTGTCGCTGACGCTGATGGATGAGAGCCGTCCCGGAGCCGCTGTGGCTCGCAACCGCGGTCTGCGGGAGGTGACGTCGGAATACATGCTTTTTTTTGATTCCGACGACGAGATGAAGCCTGACCTTGTCTCTACGGTGATGCGGACGTTTCTCGACAATCCCCGTCTCGATATGGTATACTGGCGCACGGAGACGTTTTTTGCCGACGGTCGTAGAAAAACGAGCAAATTCACTGTCGACAACATATGGCGGTATCAGTTGTATCACTCCTTACTGGCTACCCAGCGTTATGCAGTCCGTACATCCTTTTTCCGCGCCTGTGGATGTTGGAACGAGGCTCTCGGAGGCTGGGACGACTGGGAACTGGGCATACGGCTCCTTCTGAACAATCCCGTGATGAAAGGTATTGATGACGTACTTGCGGTGATATATCCCCAGCGCGAGTCGATAACGGGAGAAAATTTCCACACCAAGGCGGGGGAATGGGAGCGGGCAATCGATACGGCGGAGCGAGATGTGTGTGCGTCGGACTATAGAGACAAGAGATGGCTCATAGACATGCTCAATTACTGCCGGGTGATACTTGCGGCGCACTATCGTCGCGAGGGGTGCGTTAGGTTGGCAGACTCTTTGCTGCGAGCCACTTTGGAACGTGACGACGTGTCGGCAAGCGACAGAATTATGCTAAGGTTAATCTACCGCTACACATCGGCCGGAGGCCGGGGCGCGGCATTGCTATGGAGATGATATGAGGATATTGACCCTTGACCGCCGAGAGTTTGAGAAAATGTGCCGGCAACTTCAGAAGATGGTGTCGGAGTCGGGGTACGACTACGACATCCTGGTGGCGATAGCCCGTGGTGGTGTGTATGTTGCCGATGAGTTCGACTGCAGGTACAAATATTCCGTGAAAGCCCAAAGGAAATCCACTCGCCGGAAAAAGGGAATTGTGGGCGCAATGATAAAGAGGCTTCCGCAGGGGATAAACAAGCTGTTGCGTTATGCTGAAGCGATTGGGCTGGAGCTGCGGGATTCGGCATGTAGGGTTCGGCCGGTGGAGCCGGAGATAGGATTAGAGTTGCGTGCCAGACTTAAGGATGGTTGCAGTCACAGGATACTGATAGTGGATGATGCCGTAGACAGCGGAGCGTCGATGCAAGGAGTATTGACAGCATTGAGGGAGCTTTCTCCGGAGAGCGAGTTCAGGACGGCGGCGGTGACGCAGACGCGCAGCAAGCCTGTTGTGAGGCCTGACTATGCTTTGTTTCGCGACTGTACGCTGATCCGGTTCCCCTGGGCGATGGATATGGCGTGATAATATACGGGTATGGTAGTGATAGTGGATCTTGACGGCACCCTGGTGACTTGCAACTCTTTCACGGAGTTTGTAAAATTCATGTTTCGTCGTTACGGGAGGCTGCGGTTCAGGCTTGGCTGGACGGTGATATTACGCAAGATGAGGCTGATAAGCCATCATGAGGCCAAGGAGCGTATTGTGGCTTTATGTTCGGCGACGGCATCGGAGAAGGATATAAACGACTTTACGGAATATCTTACGAAGAAGGTTAATCCGAGAGTGATGTCGATTGTACAGTCGGCAGATAGAAGGGTTTTGGCCACGGCTGCGCCCTCCATATATGCCGTGCCGTTAGCCGAAAAGCTGGACATCGGTGAGTGTGTGGCTACAGAGCCGGGCTGCGGAGAGAATATGGGGGAGCTGAAGTTGCGAAATGTACAGGAGGCAGGAGTGGTGTTTTCGTCAGACACGGTAGTGATAACAGATCATTGTGACGACCTGCCATTGTTGCGGGCAAATGCCGACGGACGCAATTATATAGTGATGAGTAATAAAAGATTAAAGATGAGTGATAAAAGATTAAAGATCAATTATGAAGCAGTCCATAAGTAAAAGGTACCGTCATCATAATTGATCTTTAATCTTTAATCGTTTATCTTTGATTGTTAATTATTCTGTCTGAAGATTGAAATTGCGGTGATTTTGCCGTTGGCGATTGAGAAGCGGATGTCGTTGAAGGTAGCGGTGTCTCCGTTGATGGAGACGCCCTGACGCTTGC
>CABUTY010000166.1 GCA_902494595.1 uncultured Porphyromonadaceae bacterium
AAACTGTATATCTCCACAAGCAACGGCGTGTGGGTCTTCAATACCGACGACTATAAGGTGACAGGGATGGTAAAAGGTACCGCCAATCCAAATGGCGCCGACGGAAAGCCCAACACAGATCCCACCGGCTCTCTTTATCACGGACAATGCGGGTCGATGGTGCGCGTCAACGACCGCGTGTTTGTGGCGCATCAGTCGGAGGGCCTCCTTGTGGTGGATCCTTCGCTCGACGAGGTCACAGATACCATAGGAATGGCTCCCATTCAGGACCTTCTTCCGGAACCGGCTTCGGGAAAGAAGAAATTGCCTGGCATCGGCTCTGTGGTGCTGGCAAAGGATGGCTCTCTGTGGATAAGTGTGGCAAGGGACATACAGGGCACGGGAGCTACCCTCCCATATCTTATGCGCGTGGATCCCGCCACTTTGGAATATTCAATTGTCAAGGTTCCTGACGGGTTTTACCCCCCTGCCAACAGCTGGTATGCCTGGACGCCCGACGGCTTCAGCGCTTCCTGCCGCGAGAATGCTCTCTATTGGAACGGCGGCCCCAACTCATGGTTCTCAAACTCCAAGGTGTATAAATACGACATCGACTCAGGCAGGTTCTCGCTCATAATCGACCTTGACAAGGAGGCTCAGGATGAAGGACTCGACAACCGTACCTCCTGGCACCTTTACGGTTGTTCCCTCCGGCCCCATCCCGTGACCGACAGGCTCTATCTATCCCTCTTCCATTATTTTCAGGACCCTACCTACAAATTGCGCGTCACTGATGCCGATGGTGTTAAAGTCAGGGAAGTGGACATGATTTCCAATTACTGGTTCCCCTCGCTGCCGGTGTTCCCCGACAATTGCGGCCCCGTGGCTCATGGCCCGGGAGAAATCACTCTCGAAGGCAACGGCCCCTGGACCCTTACCCTTGAGGATCTTTTCACTGATGAGGATTCCATGGAGGCGGCTATTGTGAAGACTGTGACGGGTGTAAGTGATCCCGAAGCATTCAGCGCCCGGTTTGTTAACGGAAAGCTCGTGATCACTCCTCGAAGCCTTTCCGGTATATCAACCGGTTCGGTCGATATAAAAGCCAACAGCAACGGGCAGCTTGCTTCACTGACTCTTAACATAAAATTCCCCTCAGCCGGGATGGAAGCCATTGAGGCTGACCAATCGGCGATATGCTATTATTCTCTTGACGGACATCTTTTGAATGCTCGTCCGGAGGCCCCGGGTGTCTACATCTGTAAATCAGGAAACCGCGTGAGCAAAATAATGATAAAATAATTTTTCTTCATCTAATCTCGGAGCCGTACATCTAACCGTTTAAATGTGCGGCTCCAGTTTTTAGAAGAGACTGAGGATATTGCTTTTTCTTTAATGAAACCGCAGCGGTCATAATTGGGTTATAATTTAAAATTTAGTAATTTTGCAGGTATGAAAAGAAGTGTTGTGATAATAGCGGTGATTGCGGCGCTGCTGACGCTTGCGCTGCCCGCCGGAGCCAAGAAGAATGGAGCTCAGATTGCGTTCAGGGAAACAACCTATAATTTCGGTACGGTTCCCGAGAAAAAGGGGAAGGTGAGCCATGAGTTCACATTCACCAATACCGGCGACAAGCCGCTGGTGATTGTCGACGCCACCGCCGAATGCGGCTGTACTATGCCCGAATATCCCCAGGCTCCCATCGCCCCCGGCAAAACGGGTGTGGTGAAAGTCACCTACAACCCTCTCGGACGCCCGGGGGGCTTTACCAAGAAAGTCACCGTCAAGACCAATGCCAAGCCCCGTAAAAGCTATATCTACATCAAGGGCGTGGTGAACCCTAATAAATAGGCTCGTCATGGACAGGTTGAAGAGAGTGGGGTGGCTTGTTGGACTGTGTCTGTCATCGGCAGCCTCTGCGCAGGTGACATGGCTCGAGCCGGTGTATGATTTCGGGCTGATGAAGGAGGTAGAGGGTCCGCGCGAGGGGAGGACACGGTTTGTGAACAACGGCCCAGCGCCGGTGACAGTGCTCGAGGCGAAGCCCACCTGCGGCTGTACCAGCACTCGAATCCCCGACGAACCAGTGGCCCCGGGAGATACCGCCGCCATATTCTTCACCTATGATCCCGCCGGCCGACCCGGCAGATTCAACAAGCATATCAAGGTGCTCTTCGACAGCGGACTGCGCCAGTCGATAGGTATCCGCGGCAACGTATTGGGCACCGACGAGTCGGTGGCCCAGTTCTATCCTGTGGAGTGCGGCCCCTTCCGGCTGTCGGAAGACCGGCTGCTGATGGGGAATGTCACCAGGGGGAAGACGCCTAACGTGTTTGTCAACGCCTATAACCTCAGCAACGACACCGTGCCGTTGCGTGTAAGAAGCGGTAACAGAGCCCTGCGGGTCAAGGTTAGCGCCACGGATGTGGCACCCGGTGATGTGGCCACCATCGGACTCTTTTTCGAATCGGCCGGATGGGAGAAGCCGGGACAGTTCGAGATTCCCGTGGAATTCACTTCACGGCCCGGCGCCCCCGCCGAGGAAAAACATATCATAAAGGTTGCCGGAACGGTCATTCTTCCCGACAAGCCGTCCGGCCCGTTTGTAAAGAAAAAATAATATTGCGACTGTCTGGCGGAGGCTGCCGGATCAGCTTCCGAGAGAGAATTTCCGATAACTCTCAAAATTAAAATTCGTGTTAATTCAAACACTCTCTACATACCATGGAACATCCTGAGAACAATCCCGATTACAAGGGTCTGCAAGTTAATGGCGGCGTCACATCGCAGCCGATAGTGAATCCATACCGTAAGGCACAGATGGCGCGGCGTCGCGAGCTGACGGCCGCCGAATATGTGGAGGGCATACGCAAGGGTGACGTGAGCATCCTCGGCCGTGCCGTGACGCTTGTGGAGAGCACCGCCGACGCCCATCAGGCTCTGGCACAGGAGGTGATCGAGAAATGTCTCCCTTATACGGGAAATTCCAAAAGGATAGGCATCACGGGAGTGCCGGGTGCCGGCAAGTCGACGAGCATCGATGTGTTCGGTCTGCACGTGTTGCGACAGGGCGGCAAGCTGGCTGTACTGGCCATTGACCCCAGCTCCGAACGAACCAAAGGGAGTATCCTCGGCGACAAGACAAGGATGGAGAAGCTCTCACAGCAGCCTGACGCCTTCATACGTCCCAGCCCTTCGGCAGGCTCGCTCGGAGGCGTGGCACGTAAGACAAGGGAGACAATCATGCTCTGCGAGGCCGCCGGCTATGACAATATTTTTGTAGAGACCGTCGGTGTAGGCCAGAGCGAGACAGCCGTACACAGTATGGTAGACTTCTTCCTTCTCATACAGCTTGCCGGTACTGGCGATGAGCTTCAGGGAATAAAGCGCGGCATCATGGAGATGGCCGACGGCATTGTCATCAACAAGGCCGACGGCGACAATGTGGATCGTGCCAACCTTGCCGCCGCTCAGTTCCGCAATGCTCTGCATCTCTTCCCGCCGACACCATCCAGATGGCGTCCCGAAGTGATTTGCTACAGCGGTTACTTCGAGCTCAACATCGACAAAGTGTGGGATATGATCGACCGCTATTTCGAATACGTGAAACGCACCGGCTATTTCCAGCAGAAGCGCAATGAGCAGGCGAAGTACTGGATGCTGGAGACCATCAACGAGCGGTTGCGCCACGATTTCTACAGCCGTCCGGAAATCAAGGCCCTGCTGGAGCAGAAAGAGTTGCGCGTCCTCAACAACGAGCAATCTTCCTTCACGGCCGCCCAGGACGTCCTTGACCGCTACTACGCCCAACTCCGCTGCGACTGATAATCATCATATTGGGTAAATTGTAAAATGAGGGTGTGTCATAATAGGCGTGCCCTCTTGACAATGAAGCTGTTTCGACTAATTTACGTTTAATAATAAATCAAAAAATCGTTACACTTTATGGCAATCTTTATCAATATTTCGGGCATCTTCGGCCGCTTTAATCGGGACCAACCGAGAAGTTGCTCCCCCACAAACCGGCCAAATCTGCTCCAGAATATTAATAAATCTTACCATAAAAATTAGTCGAAACAACTTCAATGCGTAATAATTTTCAGCAGTCGCCTGTTAACTAATATTAACATATAAAACTAAATAATTAGTTGCATAAACTAAAGATTTAGTTTAATTTTACACAACTAATTTATTAGTTATAAAAATTCACGTGTATGAGAGCCGGAAGGAAAAAACAGGTTTTGACCGAAAAGGAGCGGTTTATAATGAATCTGCTGTGGGAAAACGGGCCGATGTTCGTCAGGGAGTTGCTTGAGCATTATCCCGAGCCGCGTCCGCATTTCAATACGGTGGCCACTCTGGTACGTATACTGGAAGGCAAAGGGTATGTCAGCCATGAAGTCGTGGCAAATTCGCATCGGTTCTTCGCGACCGTGGATAGAACGGATTTCCAGAAAC
>CABUTY010000167.1 GCA_902494595.1 uncultured Porphyromonadaceae bacterium
CGACCCGAGAGCTCAATTCCGTGTTCATACGCAACGGCGAGGCCATAGTGTCGGGCAACGACGGCTTCTACCGTCTCAGCAAGACCCGCGACATGTTCACTCCCGCCGAGTCGCTCAACAAGAGCATTCCGCTGCGCCGCCCGGGGCATGTGATTCCCGGGCCCGAAGGCAACCTGTGGTGTCTCTCCTCCTCGAATTCCTCCCTGGCATATGCGGCAGGCGCCAACGATTTCGATATTGATTCTGTCACGTTCAACGCTCTGTCTGACAATATCATTCCCGGCTTCGAGCATCTCAACTTCATCAACAGCACCACCGCCCTGCTGGCGGCGCGTAACGGTTTCCTCGAGCTTCACCCGGGCGAGACACATACACAGCCATGGCGTGCCAGACCCTTCATATCAAAGATTACGGTCAACGGCGACTCCGTAGTCGATGCAAACATCATCTCGCCGCGGGCCGCACGGCTCACTCTCCCATATTCCCTCAACTCGCTGAAAATCGAGGCGGCACTCCCGGAATTCCGCGGCCACGATGTGGTGAAATTCAGTTTCTTCCTCGAAGGCATCGACAAGGCATGGAGCCCACTATCTCATTCCAATGTCAAGGAATACACCAACCTTCCCGAGGGCACATACACCCTTCGTGTCCGCACCTCCGACAGCTATGACGCCTCTATCGACGAATGCGCCTATACATTCACCATAAGGCCGCCGTGGTACCGCTCGTCGTTTGCCAAGCTGGCATATGCCATAATCCTCCTTGCCATCTTCTATCTCGTCTACAAGCTCATCTCGCGCACCGCCCGCCGAAAGGCGATACAGGCCTCCCGCAAACGCGAAGCTGAGCTCATGCTCAGCAGAAAGGCTGCCGAAAAGGAAGTGATAGAGAAAGACATCGAGATAACACGCCTCAAATCCGAACGGCTCGAAAACGACATAAAGCGCAAGAGCGACGAATTGTCGCATACCATTCTCAGCGTGGCCCGCAAAAACGAACTCCTGCTGGACATAGGCACAAGGGTTGCGCAGATCAAGGCCATGAAAACCGCCGAACGTGGCGAAAAATCGGCTCCCGTGCTCCGCGAAATTGAACTGCTCATAAAACAGAATATCGATGCCGACTCCGAAAACGACCTCGCCAACTTCATGAACAAATTCGACTCGGCCTACGACAACTTCACCCACCGTGTGGCCGAACGGTTCCCGGAACTCACCAAAGGCGACAGGCTGATGTGCTGCTATCTCAAGATGGGTCTCAGCGCAAAGGATACGGCTCCGCTGCTGAACATTTCATACCGCAGCGTGGAGATGCGCCGACACCGACTGAGAACCAAAATGAAACTTCCCCGCGAAGTGAACCTCTACGATTTCTTCCGCGATTTCTGACTCTTCAATATTTCTGATACCGGACACAATATGGCGATAGAACGGATTACGGGGATAGTGACAAGCATCGTGCGCCACAGCGACAAGCAGAACGTGGTGACGCTCTACACGCGCGAACGCGGCAGGATTTCCCTTATGTCGGCCACCGGCACAGGGCGTGCCGCCCGTATGCGCAACGCCCGCCTGCAACCTTTGGCCGTCATATCGGCGGATGTCAATTTCAAGCTCAACCGGGAGTTGCAGTCGCTCGGCGCCTTCGCACCGGCGAATGTATGGCACGACATATATTTCAACCCGGCAAAGGGGGCGGTGGCCATGTTCCTGGCTGAGTTCCTCAACGCTTTCCTGCGCCAGTCGCAGACCGACCCCGCCATGTGGAACTTCATATACCGATCCATACTCGACCTTGACCGCACACGCCGTAACGTGGCCAACCGACACATAGCCTTTCTCGCCGGACTACTCTCCCACGCCGGCATCCTCCCTGACCTGTCGGTGCCGCCACACTCTTCGGGAATGCTGTATTTCGACATGCGCGAGGGGGTCATTTCCGCCGGAATTCCGCTGCATAAGGACATTCTCGGACCCGATGCGATACCGTTTATCCTTCAGCTAAGCCGCATATCGGCCGCCAACTGCCACAAATTCCGCTTCACCTCCACCCAGCGCCGCAGCTGCCTGCTCGCGCTGATCCATTACTACGCCGTTCATTATCCCGGGCTCTCCAACCTCAAGACCCCCGACATCCTCGCCGACACATTCGCTTAGCGCACCCCTAAAATTTCGGAACCGCAGGGGCGACTCTTAGTCTAAAGCATATTCGTGGGACTTTGCTTTTTTTCGGGTGATTTTTGTAAAATTACCTGAAATAACGCCCCTCAACGTTAAAAATTTCAAAGACAATTCATTTTTCTTGCACTCTCTCTTTTTTGTAACAAAAAAATGTATTACCTTTGCAAACGTGTTTTTCATGGTATTAGATTTAAGGTTAGAGGATTAGTTGTCGCGAGACAATTAATCTTTTTTTGTGCCCTATTTTACCTGATTTCGGCGGGAAGCCGGAGGGGGTCAGCGCGGACGGGTAAGGTTGTCCCTTACCGCCTCCGCTCGCTCGGGATCGCTGTCGTAATTCTCCGAAAGTATGTCCGGAAAGAAAAAGAGCCGGAACACAAGAAAAAGGACAGCAAGCTTAATCAGTATGATGGCCCATAAATATTTGCCGACGGTCATGTTTCTGAAACCGTCGGCATACAATAGCCATACCTTTCTATACCAAGGCATTCGTTCCATAAGAATCAGCGGAGCACGAGCATGGCGTCGCCATATGCCCCGAAACGGTACTTCTCCTTGATGGCCGTTTCATAAGCCTTCATCACGAGGTTATACCCGCCGAAGGCAGCCACCATCATGAGCATCGTGCTGTAAGGCATATGGAAGTTGCTCACCATCGCGTTGGCCACCGTGAAGTCGTAAGGAGGGAATATGAACTTGTTGGTCCACCCCTCGAAAGTCATCAGGTGTCCGTTCATGCATACGGCCGAAGCGAGACCACGGAGCGTGGATGTACCCACGGCGCATATCCTCTTCCCCTTGTCGTGAGCGGCGTTGACCATATTAATCAACATCTCGTCCACGCGCATCTCCTCGGAGTCCATACGGTGCTTTGTAAGGTCCTCCACATCTATTTCCTTGAAGTTGCCCCAACCGGAATGCAACGTGAGGAAACCGCGTTCCACGCCTTTGATTTCGAGACGCTTCATAAGCTCACGGCTGAAGTGCATGCCGGCAGCCGGCGCCATCACTGCACCCTCTTTGGCGGCGAAGATGCACTGGTAATTCTCGCGGTCGGAAGGTTCGGCGGCACGCTTTATATACTCTGGTAGGGGAGTGTCGCCAAGGGCGTACAGAGCCTTCTTGAACTCGTCGTAATCGCCGTCGTAGAGGAAGCGGAGCGTCCTGCCGCGCGAGGTGGTGTTGTCGATCACTTCGGCAACCATCGTTTCATCATTGCCGAAATAGAGCTTGTTGCCAATGCGTATTTTGCGTGCCGGATCCACGAGCACGTCCCAGTAGCGGTTCTCGGCGTTAAGCTCACGCAGCAGGAAAACCTCTATGCGGGCACCCGTCTTTTCCTTGTTGCCGTACAGACGCGCAGGGAAAACCTTGGTGTCGTTGAACACCATCACATCCCCGTCGTCGAAGTAATTTATTATTTCCTTGAATATATGATGGCTGATCTCGCCGGTACGGGCGTCGACCACCATCAGACGGCATTCGTCACGGTTCTCCGCCGGATGCTGTGCTATTAGATTCTCCGGCAGCTTGAATTTAAATTGCGATAGCTTCATTATTTATGGTTATGCCGCACACGTGCGGCGGTATCATGTATTAGCGTTAAACATGTTAGTCGGCGGGAAATTCCACCGGGCCGTTGGCTATTATGTCCACAGCCTTGTCGATATCGAGGGCGTCGGCAATGGAGAAGTCGCCCACACGCGTACGTTTCAGAGCCGTAAGATGTGCTCCGGAGTCAAGAGCCGTTCCCAGGTCCCGCGCCAGGGCACGAATATAGGTGCCTTTGCTGCACAACACCCTAACCGTAAGCTTCGGCGCCTCCCAGCCCAGAATCTCCATCTCCCTTATCTCCAGAGGTTTGGCCTTGATCTCCACCTCTTTTCCCTTGCGGGCATAGCTGTAGGCCCGTTTGCCGTCGACCTTCACCGCCGAGAATACCGGAGGCACCTGCATCACATGCCCCGTGAACCGGGGAAGCACCTCCTCGATTTTCTCGCGCGTGATATGCTCCCAGGGATAGGTGGCGTCAATCTCCTTCTCAAGGTCGAAGCTCGGCGTGGTGGCTCCGAAAGTCACTTCCGCCACATATTCCTTCATACCTTCCTGGAGCTCGGAGATGCGTTTTGTGGCGCGGCCCGTGCATACCAGCAGGACGCCCGTGGCCAACGGATCGAGAGTACCGGCATGGCCCACCTTGAAACGTTTCATGCCCAGACGCCGCTGTATGGCGCCGCGTACACGCTTCACCGCATCG
>CABUTY010000168.1 GCA_902494595.1 uncultured Porphyromonadaceae bacterium
GAGACCGGTTTGATCAAGATGGACTTCTTGGGTCTCAAAACGCTCTCTATTATAAAAGAAGCTCTCGCCAATATTAAACATACACGTGGAATTGATCTTGACATCGATCATATTCCACTCGATGACAAAGAGACCTTCGAATTATACTGCAAAGGGAACACAACATCTACTTTCCAGTTCGAATCCGAGGGTATGCAGAAATCGCTTCGCGAACTTCAGCCATCCAAATTCGAGGATCTTATCGCGATGAATGCGCTTTATCGACCGGGACCTATGGACTATATCCCTTCATTCATCAAGCGTAAGCATGGTGAGGAACCGATCACCTACGATATCCCGATTATGGCGCAATACCTTGAGGAGACATATGGTATCACCGTCTATCAGGAGCAGGTGATGCTTCTGTCGCGTCTGCTTTCAAGCTTTACACGAGGAGAATCGGACATGCTTCGTAAGGCGATGGGTAAGAAGCAGATCGACAAGATGCAGAAGCTTCACAAGAAGTTCATGGAACAGGGTATGGGCAAGGGCCATCCGGAGGCGGCGCTTACCAAGATATGGGAGGACTGGGAGAAATTCGCCTCTTATGCCTTCAACAAGAGCCACGCCACCTGCTACACATGGGTTGCCTACCAGACAGCCTATCTCAAGGCGCACTACCCTGCGGAATACATGGCGGGCGTGCTGAGCCGCAACCTCACGGCTACCGACAAGATGGCCAAGGTCATGGCTGAATGCCGGAGGATGGGGCTGAAGGTGCTCGGCCCGGATGTCAACGAGTCGATAGAGAAGTTCGGTGTCAACAAGAAGGGACACATCCGCTTCGGACTCGCCGCCGTGAAAGGTGTAGGGCTTGCTGCTGTTAAAGCCATTATCGACGAGCGCAACGCCAATGGCGCTTTCAAGGACATCTATGACTTCGTGGAGCGGGTGAATCTTTCGGCGTGTAACCGCAGCGCCATAGAGAACCTTGCCATGGCGGGCGCATTCGACAGTTTCGGGAAGGCCCGCGAGATATACGTGCAGCCTATGTTCAACTCCACATATTCCGACATGCTCGTGAAGTATGGCCAGAGCGTACAGAACGACCGCAATTCCATGCAGATGAGCCTCTTCGGCGACCTCGAGCCCATAGAGACCAACCGTCCACCCTATCCCGACTATGACAAATGGAGCCAGATGGCGCTGCTCAACAAGGAGAAGGAGCTGGTGACGATGTATCTCTCGGCCCACCCCCTTGACCCTTACGCCATGGAGCTGCGTTTCGCCTGCAACACCACCTGCGACGAGTTTGCAGTCCGTGAAGAAAAACCGGGCGTCGTGACTCTTGGCGGCCTCGTGACCAAAGTGACCAACCGCATATCGCGCAAGGGCACAGAATTCTCGATAGTGGAGCTTGAGGACTTCTCGGGCAAGGCGGAGGTAAGGCTTTTCGGCAAGAACCATACCAACTACCGCGACAAGTTCCGGGAGGGTGAGGCCATATTCCTCGAACTGTCGTATCAACCGGGACGTTACAACCCCGAGCGAGTGGACATGAACATCAACAAGCTGGCACCTCTCGAGAGTCTGAAGGGGAAGATAGCCAACAGCCTGACCATATATCTCGACCCGGCCTTCAACAACGCCGATTTCTTCCGGGAACTCGAGCATCACGCCGGCCACAACCATTCCGGCGAACTCATCGTGGAGATTATCGATGTCAAACAGGGTCAGAAAGTGTCGATACGGTCAAGGAAGAAGTATGGCATCGACATGGCTCTGGTAGACCTTCTCGATGCCAACGACGTAAAATTCAAGGTAAGCTGACACACAAATACATAATAAATATAATAACAATGGCATTAAAACTTGACGACGCCACGGCACAGGAGGCCATCAAGGCCGGCAAGACAGTGGTAATCGATTTCTGGGCCACATGGTGCGGTCCATGCATAAAGCTGGGACCCGTGGTTGAGGAACTCGCCGAGAAATATGGCGACAAAGCCGTAATAGGCAAAATCAACATCGAGGAGGAAACAGAGCTGGTGACGGAATACCGGGTACGCAACATCCCGACGGTGCTCTTCTTCAAGGATGGCGAGCTCAAGGAGCGCAGTGTAGGTCTGGTGAAGCTTTCCGACCTGGAGGAGAAACTTCTTCCGCTGCTCTGACCTGCAGCCTTACGAAAAATCACGGCGGCGCCCCTTTGGGGAGCGTCGCCGTAGTTTTTTGCTGTCCGTTCGTCAACCCTGCTGGGTGTCGAGATGCACATCCATCTGCGGGAAGGGGAACGAGAATCCTTTCTGCTGCAGTTCTGTATAGAACCGTTCGTTGAGGTCGAAATAAAGTCCCCAGTAGTTGGAGGCATGCGTCCATGCCCTCACCACAAAATTTATGGAGCTGTCGGCCATTTCATTGAGGCCGACAAAGGGAGGACGCTCCACCTTGATGGGTATCGATACCTCCATATTGTCCTTGCTCCGTTCCGCATGATAAAGCTTGTCGTCCTCAACATACCGGCGCACCACCCGCTCGTCGCTCAGAAGAATGTCCATGATGGCCTCCTTGGCCGAAGCGAGGTCCGTTCCGTATGCCAGACATACTGTCCAGTCAACACGCCGGTAGGCCTCAAGGCTGTAATTGTTGATGGAACTGGTCGACAGCACTCCATTGGGTAGTATTATCGCCTTGTTGTCGATGGTATTGATTACGGTATTGAAAAGCTGTATCGACTTCACGGTGCCCTGATAACCGGAGACCTCTATGAAATCGCCCACCTTATAGGGCTTGAGCAAGAGAATCAGCACTCCCCCGGCGAAATTCTGCAAGGTGCCGCTGAGGGCCATACCCATGGCCACACCTGCCGATGCGAAAATGGCCAGGAAACTGCTCGTCTCAAGTCCCAGAATGCCGATGATAGAGATGATAAGTATGAAATAAAGCACCATCTTCACCAGCGACAGCACGAACGTGGTCAGCGACGGATCCATATGCCGGTGAGTCATCATCCGGTAAATCCATTTGTATACCTTCCTGATCACGAAACGGCCCACATAGAACACCAGAATGGCTATGGCCACCTTGAAGGCGAAACTGATCAGCGTGTTCGACAACTTGGTCACCACCTGGTCGAAGCTAAGTCCCTTGAAACTCTTCCAGAATGCCTCCTCCTTCTCCAGGTCGGGCATAGGCACCACCGGCACGTCGCCGCTCTGCACAAACAATGCGGCGGCTATCCTGAAAATAATATTCATCATATATCCTGTCTATCAGTATTCTCGGAGTCTTTTCTCAGTTCGAGGCGACATACATTCTCCACATGATGAGTATGCGGGAACATGTCGACGGGCTGGACGTCT
Organism: uncultured Porphyromonadaceae bacterium; assembly: GCA_902494595.1. GTDB lineage: Bacteria > Bacteroidota > Bacteroidia > Bacteroidales > Muribaculaceae > Lepagella. The sequence goes on from CABUTY010000168.1 coordinate 3,342, forward strand.
GTAACCTTGTAACGGGCGTCGAGCAAGGCAAGGTCGCGGGCCTGCGTGGCAGGATTGCAGCTCACGTATACGAGCACCTGAGGCCCGGCCCGGAGAATGGTCTTGACCACATCCTCATGCATTCCGGCACGCGGAGGATCCACTATCATCACATCGGGCACGCCATGGCGGCGTATAAAGGCATCATCAAGCACATCCTTCATGTCGCCGGCAAAAAACTCGGTATTGTCGATGCCGTTGGCACGCGAATTGACTTTCGCATCCTCTATAGCCGCCTCCACATATTCAACGCCTATCACTTTCAAGGCATTGCGTGCCACGAAATTCGCTATGGTACCGGCGCCGGTATACAAGTCGTATACCAAGGGTCGCGCCTCCCCTTCACCCTCAAGGCCGGCAAACCGCCGAGCCACCTTATAGAGCTCATATGCCTGCAGGGAATTGGTCTGGTAGAAGGATTTGGCATTGACGCGGAAACGCAGCCCTTCCATCTCCTCTTCTATATACTCTCTGCCTTTCCACAGCCTCACCTCCTGGTCGGCGATGGTATCGTTGGCCTTGAGGTTCACCACGTAGAGCAATGATGTAAGTTCGGGGAAACGGGCATCTATGCATTTCATGACCTCGACTATGCGATCCGGCTCATCGGTACCGAAGCTTACCAGCACCATCTTCTCGCCGGTCGACGACGTGCGTATCATCAGCGTACGCAGAAGTCCGCTGTTGTTGCGTATGTCATAGAAGCTCCAGCCATATGCGCCGGACTGCTCATATATATAATTGCGCACGTCGTTGCCGAAATTCTCCTGCAGACTGCAGTGGTCTATGTGCAACACTTTGTCGAAAGCACCCGGAATATGGAATCCCAGAGCCTCGGGACGTCCTTCGAACTCCACGCCCGACTTGACCTCCTCCCAAGTGCGCCAGCGTTTAGAGGAGAAGGTGTACTCCATCTTGTTGCGGTATTCCGTCACCTTTTCGGAGCCGAGCACCGGCTTCACCTCGGGAATGTCGATTTTGGCGATACGGGTCAGGGCATCCTCCACCTGACGGCGTTTCCACACCAGCTGCTCGTCATAGCCTATATGCTGC
>CABUTY010000169.1 GCA_902494595.1 uncultured Porphyromonadaceae bacterium
GCCACCAGCAGCCCGCGGAAAAACCAGAAGGCGCCGGTCAGAAACTCGTCGTAGCCGCTCATGGAGGTGACGCACAGCCATACCCGCCGCCAGAAGTCGCGCAGCGTGTAGGGATGCGTCACGCCACATTCCCAGTTGCCATACTCTTCATTGAGGATGCCGATGTCGAACCATAGGTTGTGGAGCAGAAGGAAGATTATGCTCCATTTGAGAAAGGGTAGGTAGAGACCCTTCACACGGCGCGTGCAGAAGTTCCACGGGTCGGCAAGATGCCTGTCGCCGAAGAAGTAGCCGGCGGCCATGAAGAAGAGAGGCATATGCCATATATATATGAAGTTCGACAGAAGGCCGGGCAGCTCGGCATGGCCGGCGACCATGGCTATTATCGCCAGAGCCTTCATGACTGAGATGGTTCCGTTCATGGAAGTTAAAGCAGGAATTGAAGGTCTTTAAGGTCTCTAAGGACTTTAAGGACTTTAAGGTCTTTTGCGGCGGCAAAGTTAGCAAAAATATTTTTTTGGCCGAATTTACGGCTTAAAATTTTGATGTTTTTTCAAATAGTCGTAATTTTGCGCTTTAAAAATTCAAGCAAGTATGTTTTCCAACAGAGAGGCGACGGGCAAAGGGGAACGCGAGGTGCGGTTCTCCAAGATGCACGGCGCCGGTAACGATTATATATACATCAATGGTTTTGAACCCTTTCCGGAAGATTTGCCGGAACTATCCAAAGAGGTCAGCGACCGGCATAAGGGCATAGGATCCGACGGTCTTATAGCAGTGTTGCCGTCGGAGAAGGCTGATTTCAGGATGCGGATGTTCAACGCCGACGGCAGCGAGGCCGAGATGTGCGGCAACGGCATCCGTTGCGTGGGCAAGTTCGTCTACGACAAAGGCCTCACCGACAAAACAGAGGTCAGCGTAGAGACCCTCGCCGGGATAAAGATTCTCAAACTCCATGTTGATGGCGGCAAAGTCCATTCCGTAACTGTCGACATGGGAGAGCCGGTGTTTATACCCGAGCGTATACCGGCCCTGAGCACATCCCCCGAAATCAGACTCTCCGAGCCGGAGACCGTAAACGGTACGACCTACGGAATAACAGCTGTCAGCATGGGTAATCCTCATGCTGTTGTTTTTGTCGACGAGATAACCGACCGTCAGGTACTCGTGGATGGTCCCGTGCTGGAGGTGTCGCCCATATTCCCTAAGAAGGCCAACATAGAGTTTGCCGAGGTACTGGACCGCAGCCATATCCGCATGCGTGTATGGGAGCGGGGTAGTGGCGAGACGCTGGCCTGCGGCACGGGAGCATGTGCCACAGCCGTGGCCGCCGTGCTCAACAACCTTGCCGACCGCGAGGTGACGCTTCACCTCCTCGGCGGCGACCTGCACATCCGCTGGGACAAGGCTACAAACCATGTGATGATGACCGGACCCGCAGCTTTCGTCTGCGACGGTGTGTTCTATCGCCCATAAGCAATTACATCAGATTAAAAGAAAGCCATAATGAGAATCAACGATAATTTCGAGAAATTGCCGGAGAGCTATCTGTTCTCCACGGTGGCTCGTAAATTGCGCGAGTATAAGGAAAAGAATCCGGATGTGGAGGTGATCCGCATGGATATAGGAGATGTCACGTTGCCGTTGCCTGCGGCATGTGTTGCGGCCATGCACAGTGCCGTCGACGACATGGGTGCCGGCAGCACTTTCCACGGTTACGGTCCCGAGCAGGGATACGCGTTTCTCCGCGAGGCGATAGCCGCCAACGACTATGAGGGACTTCCCGTCGGCGCCGATGAAATCTTCGTGAGCGACGGTGCCAAGAGCGACCTCGGCAACCTCGGCGACATTTACTCGCGCGACAGCATCGTGGCCGTCACCGACCCCGGATATCCTGTGTATGTCGACTCGAACGTGATCGACGGACGCGGCGGCGAACTCGTTGACGGCAAATGGAGCCGCTTCGTCTACCTCGACTGTACGCCGGCGAACGGCTTCAAGCCGACACCACCCGAGGCGCATGCCGATGTGATTTTCCTGTGTTCGCCGGCCAATCCCACGGGAGCCGCCTTCACCCGCGGCGAGCTCAAGGCCTGGGTGGACTATGCCAGAGCCAACAAGGCCCTTATCGTGTTTGACTCGGCCTACTGCGCCTATGTCACCGACAAGGATACGGCACGCAGCATCTACGAGATAGAAGGAGCGCGTGAGGTGGCCATAGAGGTGAGGAGCTTCTCGAAGACGGCAGGCTTTACCGGACTGCGTTGCGGATATACCGTGGTGCCCGACACGCTTGCAGGCTACGATGCCGAAGGACGTGAGGTGCCGCTCAGAAAACTGTGGCTGCGGCGCCAGACCACCAAGTTCAACGGCGCCAGCTATGTGATACAGCGCGGCGCCGAGGCCACTTACTCCCCGGAGGGGAAGGCGCAGGTCAAGGAGAATGTGGGCTATTACCTCAACAATGCCGCCATCATCCGCGACACTCTCCGCAAGGCTGGTTTCGAGGTATACGGCGGCGTCGATTCTCCCTATGTGTGGGTGAAATACCCTGACGCGGCCGACAGCTGGGAGCTCTTCGATATGCTTCTCGAAAAGGCGCATATAAGCTGCACACCCGGTGTGGGCTTCGGCAGTCTCGGCCAGGGGTATATCCGGTTCACCGGCTTCAATACCCTTGAGAAGACCCGCGAAGCCATGCGCCGTCTCGAGGATGTGATTTCCCAATAAGAAGGACGTCCCCACAAGAAGGTCATACAGACAGGAAGGTTCTACTGACAAGTAAGTCCTCAAGATAATAAAGTTACCCTAAACATAATAATATGTCGAATTTAAGAGTAAAGAGCGTACTGGAAGCATCGAGCCACAAAGCGGTAAAAGTGGAGCTTCCCAAGGAGCGCGTTGAGCGTTACTACGGTTGTAAGGTGTTCAACCGTGCCAAGATGTTCGAGTATCTGCCCCGCGAGACGTATGATGCGTTGGTGGAGGCCATCGACCAGCGTAAGCCTCTGAGCCGGCAGCTTGCCGACAGCGTGGCGCAGGGCATGAAGCAGTGGGCCCTCGACAATGGCGCACGCCATTACACTCACTGGTTCCATCCTCTGACCGGCAGCACTGCCGAAAAACATGATGCCTTTATCGAGCATGACGGCAAGGGGGGTGTGGTTGAAAACTTCTCGGGCAAGCTGCTCGTGCAGCAGGAGCCTGATGCCTCCAGCTTCCCCAATGGCGGTATCCGCAACACGTTCGAGGCCCGCGGTTACTCCGCATGGGACATCTCGTCGCCCGCGTTTATCGACGACAATACTCTCTGCATTCCCACGGTCTTTATCTCTTACACCGGCGAGAGCCTTGACTACAAGACTCCCTTGCTGCGGGCCATCAACAGTGTCGACAAGGCTGCCACCAAGGTGGTGAACCTCTTCGACCCGTCGGTAAAGCACGTCTACAGCTACCTGGGATGGGAACAGGAGTATTTCCTTGTCGACGAAGCTCTCTATGCTGCGCGTCCCGACCTGGTGATGACCGGCCGTACACTTATGGGCCACGAATCGGCGAAGAACCAGCAGCTTGAGGACCATTACTTCGGCTCCATACCCAGCCGCGTGGAGGCTTTCATGCTCGAACTCGAGATCGAATGCCATAAGCTGGGCATTCCGGTCAAGACCCGGCATAATGAGGTGGCTCCCAACCAGTTCGAGGTTGCTCCTATCTTCGAGGAGTGCAATCTGGCCAACGACCATAACCTGCTGCTCATGTCGGTGATGGAAGAGGTGGCACGCCGTCATAATTTCCGTGTGCTCTTCCATGAGAAGCCTTTTGCCGGCATCAATGGCAGCGGCAAGCACAACAACTGGAGCCTGGGTACCGACAACGGCGTCCTTCTCTTCGCTCCCGGCAAGACAGCCGACGACAATCTGCGCTTCGTGACGTTCATCGCCAATGTCATGGCGGCTGTCTATAAGCACAACGGTCTTATGAAGGCCTCCATCATCACGGCCACCAACGCTCATCGTCTCGGCGCCAACGAGGCGCCGCCGGCTATCATCTCCATGTTCCTCGGCAAGCAGCTCAGCAATATCCTCGACAAGATCGAGAACCGCGACCCCGACTCGCTGAAGGTAGACAGCAAGGAGAAGATCAGTCTCGACGTGGCTCAGATTCCCGAGCTGCTCCTCGACAATACCGACCGCAACCGTACCAGCCCGTTTGCCTTCACCGGCAACCGTTTCGAGTACCGTGCGGTAGGCTCGTCGGCCAACAATGCCGCCGCGCTCATAGCCCTGAACGCCGCAGTGGCTGTGCAGCTCGACGAGTTTGCCGACAAGGTCAGCAAACGTATGGCTGCCGGGGACGACAAGACGTCGGCAATCCTCAAGGAGGTTCGCGAGCTTATCATAGAGTCGAAAC
>CABUTY010000170.1 GCA_902494595.1 uncultured Porphyromonadaceae bacterium
ATCCAGGCGGCTATCGGAGCCAAGATCATAGCGCGCGAGACGGTGAAGGCCGTAAGAAAAGATGTCACCGCCAAATGTTATGGCGGCGACATATCTCGTAAACGCAAGCTTCTGGAAAAACAGAAGGCGGGAAAGAAGCGTATGAAACGCATCGGCTCCGTAGAGGTGCCCCAGAAGGCTTTCCTCGCCGTGCTAAAGCTCGATTAGCAGTCTGTCATACGGTTGCCTCACCTCGGCTTGCGGGCCGGGTCGCAGGTGAGGCCTACACCCAATTTCTTGAAGATCTTATGGTCCACTTCGCCCAACATCACCGTGGAATGGGCCTGGCAACCTTTCAGCTCGGGGAGCTTCTCAAGCGCTCTCCGGGCATTTTCATTGCGGGTGCTCAGCACCGACAGTGCCACCAGTACTTCATCCGTGTGCAGCCGAGGGTTGTTGCCCTGCAGATAGACCGTCTTGGTGTGCTGTATAGGCTCTATGAGTTCCTGGGGGATAAGCTTTACGGCATGGTCTATGCCGGCGAGATGCTTTATGGCATTGAGAATGAGGGCGGCGCTGGGTCCCAGCAGGGTGCTCGACCCGGCGGAGATGATTGTGCCGTCGGCCAGCTCAATGGCTGATGAGGGGAGGCCGGTGTGCTCGGCACGCTCGCGGGCTGCAGCTATCGCCTTGCGGTAGCCCGTGTCGATGCCCGCCTGCTTGAACAGCAGCTCTATCTTGTCTACCTCGGAATCGTTGCCGTCGCCTTGCGCAAGTCGGTTGAGCGCCTGGAAGTATCGGAGCACTATCTCGTTTTTCGATGCGTCGCGGCATACGTCGTCGTCATTGATGCAGAAGCCTACCATGTTGACGCCCATGTCGGTGGGCGATTTGTAGGGACTCTCGCCGTAGATGCCTTCGAAGAGAGCGTTGAGCACCGGGAATATCTCAATGTCGCGGTTGTAGTTGATGGCCGTCTTGCCGTAAGCCTCCAGATGGAAGGGGTCAATCATGTTGACATCGTTGAGGTCGGCGGTGGCCGCCTCGTAGGCAATGTTCACCGGATGCTTCAGCGGCAGGTTCCACACTGGGAATGTCTCGAACTTGGCGTAACCGGCCTCTATGCCGCGCTTGTGCTCGTTGTAGAGCTGGCTGAGGCATACGGCCATCTTGCCGCTGCCGGGGCCCGGTGCAGTCACTACCACCAGCGGTTGAGTGGTCTCTATATAGTCGTTCTTGCCGAAGCCTTCGTCGGAGGCTATGAGGCGCACGTTGGTGGGGTAGCCCTCTATCATGTAATGCAGATAGGTGCGTATGCCCATGCGGTCGAGCTTCTCGCGGAATGCCGCCGCGCTGCTCTGCCCGTTATAGTGGGTGATCACCACAGAGCTAACCATGAATCCGCGTTTCTGAAACTCCTGCCTCAGGCGCAGAACATCCATGTCGTAGCTGATGCCCAGGTCGCCCCGTACCTTGTTCTTCTCGATGTCCGTGGCGCTGATTACTATCACTATCTCTATGCGGTCGCTGAGCTTGCCAAGCATCTTCAGCTTGCTGTCGGGCTCAAATCCCGGCAGTACGCGCGACGCATGATAGTCGTCAAACAGCTTGCCACCAAGCTCGAGATACAGCTTGTTGCCGAATGTGCCTACTCTCTCCTGTATATGCTCCGACTGTATGCGGAGATATTTCTCGTTGTCGAATCCTCGTCTCATAACGGGATACAAAATTACTCATTTTTATCCTTACGCACCAAATAATATGAATGGAATTACCTGCCGCTTCTGTCAGCGTCTGAAAAATAGAGTAGCTAAAAATGTTCTGTGAACTCTCGGTACAGTTCATGTTCAGTTCTGTGATTCCCCAAAAAACAATGATTTTGCGCGCTTACGATAATTCCGGAGAAAATTTGTTATAATATAGTAAGTAGTTGCTAAAAATTAATGAACATATAAAACGCAGGGATTTTTGAGACAGTCCGGCTGCGGAAGGAAGGAGCATATAGGCATATGCGACTGACTGACTGACAATGCCGGAATGGCCAAAAAGACCAAGTTTTATAGTTCAAGACAACCAACTACTTTCATAAAAATATGTCGATTAATTTTTAGCAACTACTTAAGATAAAAAGAAATGTTATGAATATAGGAGACAAATTTCCCGACTACCTCGGCAAGGATGCCGAGGGCAAGGATTTGAAGCTGTCGGATTATCCCGGCATGAAGTTCATCATCTACTTTTATCCCAAGGACATGACTTCGGGATGCACGCTGGAGGCCAAGTCGTTTCGCGACAATTACGATACGTTCCGGAAGATGGGCTATCAGATCATAGGCGTGAGCAAGGACTCGGAGAAGAGCCATGCGAAGTTCACAGAGAAGGAGAGTCTGCCCTTTCCGCTGATAGCCGACACGGATTTGCGGCTCATAGAGCTCGCCGGCGTATGGGCGCAGAAGAAGATGGCCGGCCGTACCTACATGGGCGTGGTGCGCACCACGTTTGTCACGGATGCCGACGGTGTGGTGACAGATGTTATCGACAAGGTAAAGACAGCCACGGCCTCCGAGCAGCTGTTTGCCTTGCTCGAGGGCCGTGGCGCCGTGAATCCGGCCTGACAGCCGACGTTTGATGGAACGCGCTCTTAGGAGCGCTCAATGTCCTCGTATCAGGGAATGCGGACTTTTTTGCCGCGGGTGACGTATATGCCCGGTGTCGTGGGTTTATCCACGGGCATACCCTGAAGATTGTACCATTGTGTCGGGGCGGTGCTATCCGCCTCGACGTCGTTTATGGCGCTCGTGGCAAAGCTGCATATTTCCTTGAGGGCCAGCGTTACCTTGCCGGTATTGGAGTCGAAGAGGGGAGCGTTGTACCAGCCGCTGAGGGTGGTGTTGAAGGCATTGTACTCCATCCACCACCAGAAGAGGCCGTCGACTGCAGGGTATTTTTCGAGTAGCGCCACGAGCTGGCGGGCGAACAATGCCTGACCGGCGTCGGAGTACGACCATTTGTTGCTGAAGTCGAAATTGGAACCGGGTACGGCCCATTTGTAGCTGTAACCTGTCTCGACAATCATGATGTTCTTGTCGGAGAAGTTCTGCTGCAGCATGTCGAGCACTTTGGTGAGAACGCTCAGGTCGCCATGGAAGTAGGGATAGTAGCTGAGTCCTATGATGTCGTAGGGCACTCCGCGGTTTTTCATCTGAGTGTAGAAGTTGGAGAGCACCGAGGTGCTGGGAATACGTTCGGTATGGAGGATGATTTTTGCTTCGGGGCATACCTCGTTGCAGGCTTTGACGGCCTGTTTGAGGAGAGTGGCGAAGCGGTCCCAGTTGGCGTTGCTGTTGGAGAGGGTCTTCTTAGGGTTGGAAGTTCCCACGGGACCCCACAGCATACCGTAGGTGATTTCGTTGCCAGGTTGTATGAACGCAGGGGTCACGCCGTCGGCTTTAAGAGTCAGAAGCACTTCCTTGGTATAGTCGTAAATCTTCTTATAGAGTTGTTCGTCGGAGAGTCCCTGCCAGTCGATGGGTGTCCATTGTTTGGCGGGGTCGGCCCATGTGTCGGAATAGTGAAAGTCGAGCATCAGGTCGAAACCGTCGTCGACGATACGCTTGCAGAGGGGGCGTATGTACTCGAGGTCCTGGCAGGCGTTGGGATCATACTTTGTGTCGCCTTGGTCGTTCTGGTGCTGGGCCTTGTATTTGTCGGGGTTCACGAAGAGGCGTACGCGCATGGCGTTCATGCCTTGTTCGCGAAGCCATGGAAGCAGCTCAGCAATCGGTTTGCCGGAGCGGTCTTTATATATGGCACCGGCCTTTTCGTACTCGGGAAGCAGCGATATGTCGCCACCCACATAATGTTGCGATGCCTGGCAGCCCAGCGTCACAGCCGCCGCCAACATCATCGTCATCAGGTTTTTCTTTATTGAATTTAATATCTTCATATCTTTGATATTTCTGTTTAAGGCCGTCGGAACATGACGACTTCAGTTGCAAAGTTAATAAAAAAAATATAAAGACACAGGCGCTTCCGTAAGAAAGCGCCTGTGTTGTGATGGCTATGCTGATACAGAGCCGCGTGAAGAGACGGGAATCAGTCTTCTTCCTCGGCGATGATCTCGAAAGGCACGATAGCGGTGACTTCCTTGTGGAAGCGGATTTTGGCTTCGTGTTCGCCAAGCATCTTGGCGGGTTCGAGGTCGATGATCTTGCGGTCTATTTCGTGGCCGAGTTTGAGGAGGGCCTCGGCAATCTGAGCAGCGCCTACGGAGCCATAGATGTTGCCGTTGGCGGCGGCCTTGGCTGTAATCACGGGGCGAACGCCTTCAAGAGCGGCGGCGGCAGCCTGGGCTTTCTCCAGGATGGCGGCACGCTTGTGTGCCTGCTGACGCTGGTTCTCGGCAAGCACTTTAAGTGCTGCGTCGGAG
>CABUTY010000171.1 GCA_902494595.1 uncultured Porphyromonadaceae bacterium
CTTATAATGGCGTGCGTAGCTTTTGAGGACTTCCGGTTCGAATGCCCAGTGCTCATTGATCTGAGAACACATCTCAACATAGTCACGGTCTACATTGGTTCCTGCAAGTGATTTATAAGGAGCACGTGAGAGGATCGCCTGGAGTGCATGACCGAATTCATGGAAGGTTGTCTCAACTTCATCGATGGTTAGAAGTGCGGGCACATCGCCGGCAGGAGGTGTGAAGTTGCCTACATTATATACGATAGGGCGACGCTCTTTGCCATCTTCGAAGAGTCCGCAGCTTTGGAGCTGCTCCATCCATGCGCCCTGACGTTTTGAAGCGCGAGGGAAATAGTCGCACATCCATACCGCCACATGTTCGCCCGTCTTGCTGTCGACAACGTCGTAGACCTTCACATCCTCCATATACTTGGGGGCGTCGGGCATCTCCACGAATTTCACACCATAAAGCTTCTCGGTGGTGTCGAACATTCCCTTGAGCACGTTCTCGAGGCTGAAGTAAGGACGAATCTCGGCTTCGTCGAGGTTGTATTTCTCTTTCTTGACCTTGTCGGCATAATAATAGTAGTCGTAGGGAGCGATTTTGAAGTCGCCGCCATGAGCGTCGACGTAAGCCTGCATGTCGCGGACTTCCTCTTTGGAGCGGGCCACGGCCGGTTCGAACACCTGCATGAGCAGGTCGGTGGCGGCCTCAGGTGTCTTGGCCATCACGCGCGATGTCATCATGGAGGCGAAGTCCTTGAAGCCCATGAGCTTGGCTTTCTCATCGCGAAGCTTCACAATCTTGGTGATTACCGGCAGGTTGGAGTTCTGACCATAGCTTGCCAGCGAGGTATAACCCTCATATATGGCCTTGCGGAGGCCACGGTTGTCGGCATACTGGAGCACCGGCAGACGGCTCGGGGCGTGGAGCGTGAATACCCACAGACCTTTGAGTCCGCGGCTCTCGGCTTCTTCGGAAGCTACAGCTACCGACGACTCCGGAAGCCCGGCGAGGTCCTCCTTGTCGTAGACAACTACGGCAAACTGGTTGGTGGCGTTGAGAAGGTTGCGGTTGAACTGTATGAAGAGGCGCGACAGCTCATCATTGATGCGGATGAGTTCGGCCTTCTTGTCGGCGGGGAGAGCGGCGCCGCGCTCAGCATACTCACGGTAGTATTTCTCTACCACGCGTTTCTGCACGGGAGTGAGCTTCAGCTTGTCGCGCGTGTCGTATACCTGCTTGATCTTGGCGAAGAGCTGGTCGTTGAGCATCTCGCGGTTGCTCGCGTCGTTGAGCAGCGGTATGGCCTTGTCGGCCATCTCGGCGAACTCCGGCGTGTTCATCGCCTCGTTGTAATGGTAGAACACGCCGCTTACGCGCTCCAGTATCGGCGACAGATTCTCCAAAGGAAGAATAGTGTTGTCGAAATCGGGAGTGGCGCGGTTCTTGATGATCGCGTCGATGTTGGCGTCAAGCTCCTTTATGCCTGCCTCTATGGCTGGAAGAAAGTCGGCCGTGGTGATTTGCTCGAAGGGAGGTATCTTATACTTTGTGGTGTATTCCGTCAGAAATGGATTCTGATGATCCTGCGCCTGCACCATGGGCGCCTGGGCGGCAAGAAGCGCTGCACATGCCAGCAACGGTACTTTTTTCATATATCACGTTTTTTGGTTTGTTATCGTTGTATTGAAGCCGTAATGACCCCGGGAAAACATCCTCTTTTCCCGCTGACAAAGATACGAATTTTATTTGTGAAAAGCAATATGCTCTGCTCCTCTTATTTTGTTATATGAGGGAGAAGTTATAATTTTGTGACCAAAGAACCCTGAGATGCGGCATCGGCGATATATGATGATAGTGAATCCGAAGTCGGGAACCGGCCTTTTCCGGTCTCCCGAGGATAGGGTGCGCCGCATTCTGGGTGAAGATATCGAACTGGAGGTCCGTTATTCGGAATATGCGGGCCATTGCGGTGTGCTTGCCAAAGAGGCGGTGCGGCGGCGGTTCTATGCTGTGCTGGCGGCCGGTGGCGACGGTACCGTCAACGAGGTGGCCTCGCAGCTCCGCGGTACAAACGTGGCCATGGGCATCATCCCCTGCGGCTCCGGCAACGGCCTGGCGCGTCATCTCGAGATGAGCGTCGACATCGACAACGCCCTGCGCATCATCGCCGCCGACAACGTGGTGGAATGCGACTACGGCACCGCCAACGGCCATCCTTTCTTCTGCACTTTCGGCCTCGGGTTCGACGCCACAGTCTCCATGGACTTCGCCACAATGAAGCGGCGTGGTCTCGCCTCATACATACGGTCGGCTCTCCGCAAATATGTCACTTACTCTCCCAAGACCTACGAGATCAGCACCCGGTCGGGCACTGTCACTGTGAAGGCCTTCCTGCTGGCGGTGTGCAACGCCTCGCAGTACGGCAACAATGCATATATCGCCCCCGACGCCTCCATACGCGACGGACTCCTCGACATTACCGTGATACATGCCGGAAATCCTATCACCCGCGCTTTTGCCGGCGTCGACCTCTTCACAGGATATATCAAGCGAAACATCCTCGTGCAGACCATGCGCGTCGGGGAGGCCACCATCCGGCACCTGCCAGGGCCGGCGCATATCGACGGCGAACCCCTCAATATGCCCGCCGATGTGAAGGTGAAATGTCACCCCGCGGCGCTGCGGCTCTTCGTCGACCCCGCGAAGTCCCGTTTCCTTCCACTCCTTACCCCTCTCAGGTCGCTCAGAACTGATGTCAGCTTCCATATAAGATCTTGGTTCAACAGAATATTCAGAAAATGAACGATAACGACAGTACCCCCATGGTCAGCGTGGTGATGGTTGCCTACAACCAGGAGAAGCTCATAAAGCGGGCCATCCTGGGAGTGGTACGCCAGAAATGTGATTTCCCCGTGGAGCTTATAATTGCCGACGACTCTTCCACTGACGGCACCTGCGACGTGGTTGAGAAGATGCGCCGGCAATATCCGGGGATAATCCGCCTTTTCCGCAATGAGCGCAATCTTGGCGTGCAGAGCAATTACATGGAGGCTTTCCGTCACTGCCGCGGCAGGTATATGGCCATGTGCGATGCTGACGACTACTGGTGCGACCACAGCAAACTCGCACGTCAGGTGGGGTTTCTCGAAGAACACCCCGACTATGCCATGTCGTTTCACCGCGTCATAAACCATTATGCCGGCACGGGCACCAAGAGTCTCAGCAACCCACGTCAGAAAACCGACTGCACGATTAAGGACCTCGCCCAAAGCAATTTCATCACCAACTGCTCTGTTGTCTACCGCCGCGAGCTGGTGGACCTCACCCGTCTGCCCGAATGGATGAAACACGACTGTTGGCCCGACTATCCGCTGCATATGCTCTATGCCCGGCATGGCAAGATACGTTATTTCTCGCGTCCCATGGCCGTTTATCGGCGTGGAGATACCGGCAATTGGACGGCAGTCAACGAGTATCGCCGCCAGGAGAAGGCTCTGGCGGTGCGCAGACACCTCCTTGAAGAGTTTAAGGAGAATCATGGTGTCTGCAACCTGCTAAGATATGCCTGTTCGCAGGCCGTGATAGGGTTGCTGGCTACATCTCCCGATTCCAAAACGCGTAGCGAAGCCATGCGTCTGGCCATGGAAGAATACGGCTACACATATCCGCTGGCCGATTGTCTGTCGGCCTCATGGGGTGCACGTCCGCCGCTAAAGCGTCGCCTCCTGAAGCTGGCGCGACAGATCGTATCCCTCTTCATCCCTCTTCCGTGCCCCTGAACTATGAAGAAATCATTCCTGCTACTCCTTGCCTTGTGTATGGTGCTGCCCTTTCTGCTGAGCGGGTGCGGAGAGTCTGACGCCGGACGGCTCAATAGGGCGACGAGGGTGGTCGGGGAACGCCCCGACAGTGCTTACGCCATACTCCGCGACATTGACTATGGCAGCCTCGGCTCCGATTCCCTCAGAGCAAAATACATCGTGACACGAGCCCGGGCAAATGTGGGAATAGGTCGTTCGCTGATTACCGACACATTGCTGGGAAAGGCAGCCCGGTATTATCTCTCTGTGGGCGATACAGTCAACTGGATCATTGCGTCGCAACTCGAGTCGGGACACGATTATTTCAAAGGTGACGCCGACTCCGCCGTCAAACGACTGGAGGATGTGGTCGGAAAAACGGACAAACCCGAACTGAAATGGGACTGTTACGTGCATCTGCTGGAGATGTATCTTATGATTCAGCGTTACCCGGAGGCTTATGGCTGCGCCGACTGGCTCCAGAGGCATACCGATGTTCCTGAGGAGACTCTGAAATTCGGGGTGGCCAAAGGGGCGTCGCTGTATTATAGCGGTGGTAGGGCGCA
>CABUTY010000172.1 GCA_902494595.1 uncultured Porphyromonadaceae bacterium
CAACATGTTTGTCACCATCCGTTGCGCGCACATCTCGCCCAGCCGATATGCCCTTTATGCCGGCGGCGGTATCATGCCTGATTCAATACCGGACGATGAATGGAAAGAAACCGAAAACAAAATCAAGACTCTTCTCCCCGATATGCTGTGAGTCATCAGTGTTGTACCGATTCGATTCAATAATTCTATAATAAACGACATCAAAAACAAAACAACAATACGACCTATGAAAAAGACAGGAATCATCTGTATGCTAATGGGAGCCATGTCGTTGAGCGGCATAGCCCAGGAGCATCTTGTAAGTCTTGACGGCACAGGGTTGAATCCCGAGGTAAGTCCCAAAGAGGATTTCTACCGCCATGTCAACAGCAAATGCATGGAGACACATCCGCTGACGCCTGAATACAGCCGTTACGGGCAGTTCAACATCCTCAACGATTCGAGCAACGCTCGTGTACAGCGTCTCGTAACCGGTCTGGCGGCCACTAATCCTGCCAAAGGCACTAATGCCTACAAGATAGCCAACCTTTACGAGCTGGCCATGGACTCTGTGCGTCGTAACCGTGAAGGTGCCGCTCCCGTCAAGCCGATAATCGACAAGATTGAGAACACCAGGCCGAGCGAGATGAACGACCTGCTGATATGGGTACACCGCAACTACGGTTCCCCATTCTTCAGCTCAGGCCCGCAGGAGGACCTTATGAACAGCAAGGTCTACGCCATGTATGTCGGTTCAACAGGCCTCGGCCTTGGTGACCGCGACTACTATCTGAAGAAAGACAAGAAGAACAAGGAGATAATGGCTGCCTACCGCAAGCTTATCGAGACCGACATGAAGCTGGCAGGCTATAAAGCGGGCGATGCCAAACGCATTGCCAACAATGTAATCAAGATTGAGACCCTTCTTGCCGACTCCACATGGACGCGCGAGCAGAGCCGCAACATCCCGGCCATGTACAATCCGCGCACCGTGGCTCAGCTCAAGGAGAATTATTCCAACATACCCTGGGACCGCTGGTTCACCGAGACGATGCACATCGACGCTCCTGAGTCGGTAATCGTGACCGAACCCAACACCGTGAAGCAGGCCGACAACCTCATAGGCTCGCTCACCGACCGCGAGAAGAAGGACTATTACCTCTGGGAGGTAGTCAGCAGCATGGCTCCCTATCTCAGCGACGCATTCGCCGATGCAAGCTTCGAATATGCCAAGGTGAAGAGCGGCGTTCAGCAGCAGCGTCCCCGCTGGAAGAAGGCTCTCGGTGCCGTGGAAGGCGTGATGGGCGAAGGTATCGGCCAGCTGTATGTAGAGAAATACTTCCCCGCCAGCAGCAAGGAGTACATGGAGGGCCTTGTTGAAAACCTCCGTCACTCCCTGGGCAAGCACATCATCAACCTTTCCTGGATGTCCGACGACACCAAGGTGAAGGCCATGCAGAAGCTCAACGCCATAACTGTCAAGATAGGATACCCCGACAAGTGGAAAGATTATTCGCTGCTGGAGATAGACCCGGCTCTGTCGTATGCCGAAAACATGCACAACGCCGGCATGTGGGCACAGGATCGTTATCTGGAGAAATGGGGCAAGCCCGTTGACAAGACCGAGTGGCACATGACTCCCCAGACCATCAACGCCTACTACAGTCCTCTCGCCAATGAGATAGTGTTCCCTGCCGGAATCCTTCAGGCACCCTTCTTCGACCCCAATGCCAGCGATGCCGAAAACTATGGCGGTATCGGCGTGGTGATAGGCCATGAGATTACCCACGGATTCGACGACCAGGGATGCAATTTCGACGCCGACGGCAATATGATCAACTGGTGGACACCCGAAGACGCGCAGAAGTTCGCAACCCTTACCCAGGGACTCGCCGAGCAGTTCAACGAGATTGAGGTTCTTCCCGGTCTCAAGGCCAACGGTCAGTATACCCTCGGCGAGAATATCGCCGACCATGGCGGCCTCCGTATCGCTTACACGGCATGGCTCGACTCCCAGAAGAAGAAAGGTGTCGACATCACTTCCGAGGAGGCCAAGATTGACGGATTCGATCCCACGCAGGTGTTCTACATGAACTATGCCAACCTCTGGGCCAACAATATCCGTGAGCAGGAGATACGCAACCTCACGCTTTCCGACCCCCACTCCTTAGGAGTGAACCGCGTGAACGTATCCCTCCGAAACATCACCCCCTTCTTCGAGGCATTCGGTATCAAGGAGGGCGATAAGATGTTCCGCCCCGAAAACGAGCGTCTCACAATCTGGTAATTACCCTCTAATAAACCTTACATCAAGGGGAGCGCCATATCCAACGGCGCTCCCCTTGATAATTTATCATCTATCCTTCTCAGAACTTGAACATTACCCTGGCCTGGATGATGTTGACGTGACGGTCAGGAGCGTCGGGGTTGGCTCGCACGTCGGTGTAGCTGTAACGCAGTCGGGCAAGCATCCATTTGGTGATGTTGTAGGTGAACGTTACCGAATAATCGTTGGATATGCCGCCATAAATGCCGGCTCCCGTGCAATTGGCGTTGGTATGACTGTAGCCTACCACACACTCAAGTGTTTTCGGTTTCGAGGGCGTTATGCCCGCATTGGCCGATGAATAGGTATATTGCCTGTCGCCAAGAATCAGGAACCGCGCCATACCGTAGACGCCATGAGCCTGATAATTGACGTAACCCTTGTCGCGTGTCACATTCATATAGTAATACTGCGATTCCAGCGCGCACCTGCCCTTTGACAGCAACAGCTCCGGACTGAGCTTGAATACCCCCTTGGCGTTCGGGATATCGGCTTCATGAAGTTCCACATTATCGACAGTGGTGGGATAGGTGCAGGCAAAAGAGAAGTTCCCCCGGGATACGCCGCCATCCTCAAGCCGTTGGTGCGAAGCCGTCTGATACCATGGAGAGATGCCTATCTGCACCATTTTGCCCGACTCGTGGAATGGACGCCACAGGAATCTGCCCAATGCTCCCACGCTTATCTTACCCTGCGTGTTGGCATACTCGGTAAGGCTCCTGTTTGACGCGAAGAGACTCGCGGCGGCAAACCACGCACTCCGGTCGTAGACATACATCAGTCCCAGATTGCGGCTGTTGGCGTTGAAAAAGGCATTCGGCGTCTGCTCCACTATCATCGGCTTGGCCGCATTTCCCGTCGACGCGTTGAGACCAAAATGATGTATGAAGTACCCGAGACGAAGCCTGTTGTAGGCATCGGGATTGTACTGCATATACACATCCTTCATCCTGAACTTCTGCATACCGTAACCTAAGTCGATCCTCGCCTCGAAGTTTCCGAACCTGCCATAGGCTCCCAGCCTTACTTCCGGTAGCGACACACCGTCGGCAAATACGTCATCTTTGGGTGTGAAGAGAGCCCCGTCGAACATTATCAGACCAGTGGCCGACAATTTCACGTCGGGCCTGTCAACAAGAATGACATCGGCATTGGC
Organism: uncultured Porphyromonadaceae bacterium; assembly: GCA_902494595.1. Classification (GTDB taxonomy): domain Bacteria; phylum Bacteroidota; class Bacteroidia; order Bacteroidales; family Muribaculaceae; genus Lepagella. Next base: position 3,462 of record CABUTY010000172.1, read on the forward strand.
CGCTACAGCAGTAGCTATAGCCATCGATAGCATACCAATCTTTTTCTTATCTATCATCGCCGCTTATCTGAATTGATTTATCGGTGCCGACAGATATTCGAATCCGGCATCCTTCAGTTTCCTTTTCAAATCCTCCTTGTCGACATCCATGGCGGCACACAGCTCGTCAAGACTGCCGTATTCGTCGCGAAGGAGCATATTGACCATGCTCAGCAACATGAAAGGGTCTTGCGGTAATTTATCCATTCTTACTATACGTTAAATTTTCCGCAAAGTTATTAAAAACCTCAGCAACAGCCAAATAACCTATATCTAAAGCCTGTTGGCGGTTAGCGTTAGGAGAATCGAGAAATTGATATTTGGCATGTTAATTAATGTAAAACCATTTTATACCGCTATTTGTTACCATAAAAGAAGCTTAGAGTATGCGTGATTTATCCATGCACGATAAGCCAAAGTATAATCATCAAAAACTCGAGACTATGCATTTAACGCCCAAAGAGGAAGATAAGCTGAAACTGCTGTGTGTTGGTCTGATCGCCGAGCGACGGCTAAACAAAGGGTTGAAGCTGAACTATCCGGAATCGGTAGCCTACATCACGTCTGCAGCCCTTGAGATGGCACGTGAAGGCAAGACGGTGGAAGAGGTCATGACCCAGTCCGCCAAAGTATTGACAAAAGATCAGGTCATGGACGGCGTTGCCGACATGATTACCCTTCTGCAGGTGGAGGCTGTATTCACCGACGGCTCAAGACTTGTGAGCATCCATCATCCCATAAAATAAACCGCTCGCCGATTCGATGCTGCAATGAAGCGAACATAAAATTAGTACTATGAACACAGACAACAGCAAGGGTACTCCCGTCACTCCGGGCTTTACTCCCAA
>CABUTY010000173.1 GCA_902494595.1 uncultured Porphyromonadaceae bacterium
CCCACACCAATGGGAGGACGCCGGCTGCGCAACTGGCTCTTGTTCCCCGTCACCGACATCGCCGAGATCATGCGGCGCCAGGATGTGGTGGAATACTTCTTCCGCGACCCTGGTTTCCGCGACCGTGCCGAGGAAGTGCTGCGGCGTGTCGGCGACCTCGACAGGCTGGTATCGCGTCTGGGCGCCGGCCGTATCAGCCCCCGCGTCGCTGTGGCCCTGGTCAACTCCCTGGAGGCTACCGCCTCGCTGCGCAGACTCCTCCTGCAGACCGACTCCGAAATACTCCGCGACATCGCGGCCAGGATGGAGGATGTAGAGGCCCCGTTAGATGCCATAAGACGTACCCTCAGTCCCGACGCCCCGGCAAAGACCGGAGGCGGTAACGTCATAGCCCCGGGCGTAGACCCACAGCTCGACGAATACCGCAATGTCCGCGACCATGCAGCACAGATGATCGACAATATCCGAGAGCGAGAGACAGCCATCACCGGTATATCCTCGCTGAAAATCGGCTATAACAACGTGTTCGGATATTATATCGAGGTGCGCAACACCCACAAGGATAAGGTGCCGCCGTCGTGGATACGCAAACAGACACTGACGGCCGCCGAGCGGTACGTCACGCCAGAGCTCAAGGAGCTGGAGGATAAGATAATGCAGGCCGGCGATGCCATAAAGGCATTGGAGGAATCGATATACGGTCAGCTCGTCAAGGGCCTGCAGCAGTTCATAGGGTCGATGCAGAGCATGTCGCGTGGTGCCGGATATGTCGACACGTTGCTGTCGCTGGCGGTGGCCGCCGAGAGATTCAGGTATGTTCGTCCGGTGGTCGACGACTCGCTGACGCTGAGCATCACCGAGGGGCGTCATCCTGTGATAGAACGCCGTCTGCCCGCCGGCGAGCCTTATATCAGCAACAGTGTGGAACTCGACTGCGACAAGACGCAGGTGATGATGATCACCGGACCCAATATGAGCGGTAAGTCGGCGCTCCTGCGCCAGACAGCCCTCATAACCCTTATGGCACAGATAGGCTCCTTCGTGCCCGCGCAGGCCGCACGAATCGGTTTTGTCGACAGGATTTTTACCCGCGTGGGGGCTTCCGACAACATCTCCCTCGGCGAGTCGACGTTCATGACGGAGATGAACGAAGCCGCCGCCATTCTCAACAACATGACCCCCAGGTCGCTGATTCTCTTCGACGAGCTGGGCCGCGGCACATCCACATACGACGGCATATCCATAGCCTGGGCAATCGTGGAGCATATTCACGAGAACGACGCATGTCATCCCAAGACGCTCTTCGCCACCCATTACCATGAGCTCAACGAGATGGAGAACACCTACCGGCGCATCGTCAACTATAACGTGTCGGTCAAGGAGATAGGTGGTAAGGTTGTATTCATGCGCAAGCTTGAGCGCGGAGGGTCGGCACACAGTTTCGGCATACATGTGGCGCGACTTGCGGGGATGCCTCCGTCGATAGTTCGACGAGCCGACCAGGTGCTCGCCAAGCTCGAGAAGAAGGATGGCGACGCGCCAAAGGCCGAGGTGGGAGCCCTCGCCGCCGCACGCGAAGGATACCAGATGAGCTTCTTCCAGCTCGACGACCCTCTGCTCGGGCAGATACGCGACCGGCTCCTGACTCTTCAGATCGATAACCTCACCCCTCTGCAGGCCCTCGAGACATTGCACGACCTGCAGTGCCTCATAACAGGAAAACAAAGATGAAAGACCAGACAGTATTGTTTCACAGCACGATTTTCGGGCCCATCCATTCACGGCGCCTGGGCACGTCGCTGGGTGTGAACCTCACGCCGGCCGACGGCAAGGTATGTACTTTCGACTGCCTCTATTGTGAGGCGGGATTCAACGCGCAGGGTACCGGCAAGGCCGGCATCCCTCCACGCGCTGAGGTGGCACGCCTCCTCGAGGATAAACTGAAGGCCATGAGCGCCGCCGGCGACCCTCTCGATGTAATCACCTTCTCCGGGAACGGCGAGCCTACTCTGCATCCCGACTTTCCCGGCGTGATCGACGATACCCTGCGTCTCCGCGACAGGTATTATCCTCAGGCCAAGGTGTCGGTGCTCACCAACTCCACACGCATCTTCGACCCTGCTGTGGCCGATGCCCTCGACAGGGTTGACAACAATATCCTGAAGCTCGACTCGGCTGTCGACGACACGATGCGTGCTCTCGACCGTCCCGTGTCGTGCGAGTTCACCGTCGGCAAAGTGGTGGAAGGTCTCAAGCGCTTTGCAGGCACGGGTATCATCCAGACCATGCTGCTGCGCGGCGAATATGAGGGGAAGAGCGTCGACAACACCACACCCGCCGAGCTGGAGGCCCTGGCCGAGGCATATCTCGCCATCAGGCCCCGCGAGGTGATGCTTTACAGTATCGACCGCGCAACCCCCGCCGAGAATCTTCAGAAGGTGCCTAAAGAGGAGCTGGAGAAAATCGCAGGCTTCTTCAAGGCCAAAGGAATACCCGTAGCAAGCTTCTCGTGATGGCGATGCGAAGCTTGCATAAGGGGTCGAGAATCGGGATAATATCGCCGGCGACGACGGTGAGGGAGGAATATATCGACGGCGCAGTGCGGATGCTTGCGTCGAGGGGTTATGAGGGTATTGTTATGCCACATGCCAAGGGGCCTGCCGACGGTAGCTACGCCTCGTCGGCGCGTAACCGTCTCGACGACTTCATGGCGGCATGGTGCGACCCTGACATTGATGCCGTGCTGTGTGCACGCGGCGGTTATGGCGCTGCCCATCTCCTGCCCGAGCTGCCTCCCGAAACCATACGGCAGAACGCCAAATGGCTCATAGGCTTCTCCGACATTTCGGCATTCCATGCCTATCTGACATCATTGGGCATAGAGTCGCTGCATGCGCCCATGGCCAAACACCTTTGCGATAATCCCGACAACAGAGCCACGCATGCACTGTTCCATATCCTCGAAGGGGGGAGGATGGAGTATATTCTCGATGTGGCCGAGGAGCATCTTGGAGTGACACCCGGATATGCCGAAGGGAGGCTGTTGGGCGGCAATCTGGCAGTCCTCGACGGCCTGGCCGCTACCCCTTTCGACATGCTGGCGCGACCGCTGACCGAGGATGTGATTCTTTTTATTGAGGATATAGCCGAGCCGATATATAAGGTGGAGAGAATGCTGTGGCGTCTGTATCTTTCGGGAGCTCTGTCAAAAGTCAAAGGGCTCATCGTCGGGCGATTCACCGACTATAAGCCCTCGTTGAATTTCAATACGATGGAGGAGATGATAATGTCGCTGACTCGCCGGATAGGATTTACGGGCATCCCCGTTGTGTATAACTTCCCCGTCGGGCATGTCGACGACAATCTGCCGCTTGTGGAAGGAGCGCTTGTGGTCCTTTCCGTGACTTCCGGGACGGTGCGCCTGAGTCAGCTCATGTAAAGCCCGAGTCAGCTCAGATAATCTGAAGGAGGCGGAGCTCGTCGGCTATCTCGTGGCCTGTCAGGGAGCGCTGCAGGGAGAGGACTCGCACGAACTCGTCGATTGCGGGATGGAGCCGTTCGTTGCGGAAGATGCGGCGCATGTAGGTGTTGGCGCGGTTGTAAAGGGTCTCGGCCTCGTCTTCCTCAAGGCTGCACGTCTCGCAGCCTTCGGCCACTACCGTCCGGTACAGTGTGTCCATGATGTCGGCGGGCACTTCCTCATGACGCCTTACCATCCATCGCGACATGACGTTCGACAAGGCCATGGCCAGTGTGAGATTGTAGTTGCTCAGCAGATTGTTCCACGACGCTTTTGGCGATATGCTCGGCGAACTGCTGAAATAATACTCGTGAGAGAACGACACCATGGTGTCTTCGCCGTCGAGGGAAATCGACGACACGCGGTCGAGGGCGTCGAGGGCCGCCAGCGATATCGCCATGCCCGCCAGCCCGTAGGCCCGGTCATCGTCGTTGCTGTATATGATGCTTGTGGTGCTCATTGTTACTTTCTATATCATGGGTGCCTGTGCAGGGTCTCTTTAATCCTAACATGCGGAGGGGCGGGAATGTTGTGTCGGCGGTGTCAGAACTGCCATGTTAGGCCACCCATTACCGTCACTCCAGGCGTGGGGAGGCCGGGGAGTATCTCCTGACGGCGGTTCAGCAGGTTGCGGATGTCGAGCGATACCGTGAGGTTCCTGATGATGTCGTAGGAGGCGTTGAAGCTCAGTTCCGACATGTTGGCCATGCTCATGTTTACGAGCGACGGTTCTGTGTCGGCGCCCGTGCCCGTTTTCCAGAGCAATGGCTTGCGGCAGGCACGCAGGTTCCAGTCGATGCCTAATTTAAGCGAC
>CABUTY010000174.1 GCA_902494595.1 uncultured Porphyromonadaceae bacterium
CCAACACGGAATCTCCGGCGAGATGAGCGGTGTCGGCATCGGTGCGCTCTGTCTGCTCGCGCATGTGCCATATCTTCAGCGCCAGTATCGACAGACGGTCCAGTGCCCATGCCGGAGATTCCGTGTTGATGGTCGCGTCGGCGGCAACTGTCACATCCCTGTATTTGTCGCGGTACCATGTGTCGATATCCTCCACCATGTCGGTGCGCACCTGGTTGCTCCTGTCGATGCGGCGCTTGAGCGCAAGTGCCGCTACAGAATCTATCTCCGGGTCGCGGATGATGTCCTCAAGATGCCACTGCACGGCATCAACCCAGTTCTTGCCATAAAGGATATGTTCGAAAGTCCCTACGGCGTAAGGATTCACGCATGGAGCGTCGACATTGTCGGTGATATGATAGTCGGCCACGCTGCGGTCGAACACTTCATTTGCTTTTTCTATTTCTGACATAAGTATGTCTCACCAATTAGTTAAGGCTTTGCTTATTGCGCCCTGTGGCAATCTTTCATCCCGCATTTCAGTTATAATGGAACCCCATTACGCCATCATTGCGGAATAAAATCTCATCCACATGACCCATCAATCAATACATTAACTAATTGGTGAGACATACTTGGGAACGCGCATTTGTCACCGGCAGGCCGGTGTAGATTATTTTCATCAGCAAAAATAATAAATCGTGGGAAAAAGGCAAAAAAATTCGTAAATTTGCAGTGATGGAAGAAAAGAGAAGGAAATACGCATACACCCGGTCGTTGTGTATGCTGCTTTACAGCGCGGTATATCGGGAGCTTCCCGGCAAGATACTGCGCATAGAGCATTCGATATCGCGAGGTCAATATTGCCGTATACTCAACAGCGACGAGAGTGTCTTCCGGGTAGACCACCAGCTTGTGGAGAGGCTTAGGGGGAGGATGCGCGAGCTTGTGGCCCGCGACCTTCCTTTCGAGAAGCATACATGCAGCCGTGAGGAGGCTATCGAAATGTTCCGGCGCGACGGGCTGCTGCAGAAGGTGTCGCTGCTGGAGACGATAGCTATGGAGGAAGTGGCCTACTATACGCTCGACGGCATCCACGACGGCTACGTAGGCCGGTTGCTCGACCGCACATCAGAGGTGGCCGTGTTCGACCTGCGGCCATACAAGGAGGGTATGCTTCTTTTAGGTCCCGACCCGGACAATCCGTCAAAGGCGGTGCTTCCCATACGCCAGGCCAAGATGTACAACGCCTTCCGCCGCAGTCTGGAGTTCAACCGGGTCACGAAAGTGGACTGTGTCGGACGGCTCAACGAGGCTGTGGAGAAGTGCGAGACGCCGATGCTTATCAATGTTGCCGAGGCGATGCATGCCAAGGCGTTGTCGCGTATTTCCGATGACATCATGCGACGGCATCGCAAGGGTGGAGCCTCGCTGGTGATGCTCGCCGGCCCCTCGTCGTCGGGAAAGACCACCACGTGCAAGCGTCTCGCCGTACAGCTCATGACAAACATGATCACCCCACGCATGATCAGCCTCGACGACTACTTCGTCGACCGCCACCAGACGCCCCGCGACGAGACCGGCGACTATGACTACGAAAGCCTTTACGCCCTTGACCTGGAGCGTTTCAACGCCGACCTCAACGCCCTGCTCGCCGGTAAGGAGATCAACCTTCCCACCTACAGCTTCGAGCTTGGCCGCCGTGTGGAGAAACCGCGTCCGTTGCGTCTCGACAAGGACGACGTGCTTATCATTGAAGGGATTCACGGCCTCAATCCGGAGCTTACCGCCGGCATACCCGCCGGGCAGGTCTACAAGCTCTATGTGTCGGCGCTTACATCCCTGCGGCTCGACAACCACAACTGGATATCCACCTCCGACAACAGGCTGTTACGGCGCATGGTGCGCGACTCCAGATACCGCGGCACATCCCCCGAGCAAACCCTCGAACGCTGGCCTTCCGTACGTCGCGGCGAGGAAAAATGGATATTCCCCTTCCAGGAGAATGCCGACGCCGTGTTCAACTCATCGCTGATTTTCGAGCTGGGGGTGATGAAAGACTATCTGCAGCCGCTGCTGTTAGGCGTTCCCGAGGACTCGCCCTGCTACGAAGAGGCCCGCTGGCTCGCCGATTTCCTCGGCTATTTCCTCTCCATCCCCGACACACAGGTACCTTCCAATTCGCTGCTGCGTGAGTTTCTCGGCGGCAGCTCATTCCGCTACTGATGAAAGAATTCACTACAGAAGCCATAGAAAGGATAGAAGAGCTCATCGACGAGCAGCACCGTGATGAAGTGCTGGCGGAGATAGAGGGCATGCACCCCGCCGACATCGCCGAGCTTTTCCAGCATCTCAACCTTCGGCAGGCCGAATGGGTCTTCGAGCTTATCCCCAACAGGGAGGCGAAGGCCGACGTGCTCATGGAGCTTGACGAGGAGGACCGCAAGAAACTCCTCGAGGGTATGGACCCCGAGCAGATTGGCCATTACATAGACCTCCTCGACACCGACGACGCCGTGGACCTTATCCAGGAACTCGACGAGGCCGACCGCGAGGAGGTGATACAGAACATCGGCGACGTGGAGCAGGCCGGCGATATCGTCGACCTTCTGCAGTACGACGAGGATACCGCCGGCGGTCTCATGGGTACGGAACTTATCTCTGTCAACGAAAACCTCTCCATGCCCGACTGCCTCAAGGAGATGCGTCACCAGGCCGAAGACCTTGACGACATCTATAACGTGTACGTGGTCGACGACGACAACCGCCTGAAGGGCGTGTTGCCGCTAAAGAAGATGATCACCCATCCCTCCGTATCGAAAATAAAGCATGTCATGGAGACCGACCCCATGTCGGTGAAGGTAGACATGCCTATCGAGGAGGTGGCCATCGACTTCGAGAAGTACGACCTTGTGGCGATGCCGGTTGTCGACAGTATCGGGCGCCTTATGGGACAGATTACCGTCGACGACGTGATGGACCAGGTTCGCGAGCAACAGGAACGCGACTATCAGCTGGCCTCGGGTATCTCCAGCGACATCGACGCCGACGACTCCATCTTCGCGCAGACCAAGGCCCGGTTGCCATGGCTGCTGATAGGCATAGTGGGCGGTATCGTCAACTCGCTGATTCTCGGCGGCTTCGAGGCGCAGATTGCCGCCGTCACCGCCCTGGCATTCTTCATACCCCTCATCGGAGGCACCGGCGGAAATGTCGGCGTGCAGGCTTCCGCAATCGTGGTGCAAGGTCTCGCAAACGGGCGCCTCGAACTTACTCAGTTCTGGAAGCAGATATGGCGCGCCGTCAGAATAGCGCTGCTGAACGCAATAGTGATTTCCGGCGTGGTATTCCTGTACATCCTCCTTACCGAAAACAAGGATATGGCACTGTGCATGGCCGTGTCGGTGTCGCTATTCGCCGTAGTGATTTTCGCCACCGTATTCGGAACACTCGTGCCCCTTACCCTCGAGAAACTGAAAATAAACCCGGCACTCGCCACCGGCCCATTCATCCAGATTACCAACGATGTGGTCGGCCTTCTCATATATGTCGGCATGTCGATATGGATGCTGAGCATTTTCCCTCATTAAGACAAAGCTATGGCCAAGATAGTAGAGACCCCGCTGATGAAGCAGTATACGGAGATGAAGAAGAAGCATCCCGACGCCATTCTTCTCTTCCGCGTGGGCGACTTTTACGAGACATTTTCCGAAGATGCGATAACGGCGAGCGAGATACTGGGCATCACTCTTACGCGGCGTGCCAACGGGTCGGCGAAGTATGTAGAGCTTGCCGGCTTTCCTCATCATGCCCTCGACACGTACCTGCCGAAGCTTGTCAGAGCCGGGCGGCGTGTGGCCATCTGCGAGCAGCTGGAGGACCCTAAGCTCACCAAGAAGCTGGTGAAGCGCGGCATTACCGAGCTGGTGACCCCCGGCGTCAACCTCTCCGACAGCTCCATGGCCAGCCGCGACAACAACTTCCTTGCCGCCGTACATTTCAACAAAACGTCGGTAGGCGTGGCTTTTCTGGACATGACCACCGGGGAGTTCGTCTGCGAGCAGGGCGACCGTCGGCAGGTCGATAAGCTGCTGTCGACGTTACAGCCCAAGGAGCTGCTGCGTCAGCGCGGCACACGCCAGGACTGCGAGGAGTCTTTCTCGCACCGATGCAGCTGCTACGAACTCGACGACTGGATATATACCACCGATGCCGCCGGCGAACGCCTGCAGAACCATTTCGGCACCAACACCCTCAAAGGTTTCGGCGTGGCGAATATGCCGGAGGCGGTGATAGCCGCCGGAAGCATCCTCCACTATCTCGACATCACGGGTCATACAAGCCTGGGACATATC
>CABUTY010000175.1 GCA_902494595.1 uncultured Porphyromonadaceae bacterium
CCATGACCCCTTCTTCGGAAATCTCACTTATTCCGATCCTCTTCAGCTCAACGTCACTCCCAACGACCTGGTGATAAACATTAAGCCGTTGCCGCAACCCAAGCCCGCCGATTTCTGCGGAGGTGTGGGCAGATTCTCAATATCCTCTCAGCTCAGAGGAAAAGAGTTCAAGACCAACCAGACAAACTCGATAGTATATACCGTGACCGGTACGGGCAACCTCAAGTATGTGCAGCTTCCCGACCTGGCATCGCTATATCCTCCGCAGCTGGAGATATATACGCCCTCGGTTACGCAGGATGTCAATGTTGGAAGCTCCAACGTGTCGGGCAAAGTGACCTTCGACTATTCCTTCATGCCCACCGAGGAGGGTACGTTCAAGATACCGGATGTCACGCTCACCTATTTCAATCCTGAAAGCGGACGCTACGAGACGAGCACTGCCAAGGGCTACACAGTGACCGTTGGCAAGGGAGAGGGCTCGGCGAAATCCCAGACCAAGAAGCGGATGGCTTTTGAGCCTGAACTCGAGCCGGTCAAGGTGTCGGCACTGAAGAAAACCCATGTTCCCGACATTCGTAAAGGGATTTACTGGCTATGGTTCATATTGCCGGGAGCGGCGCTGGTATGCTCGCTGGCCGGATATTATATATATCAGCGACAGCATGCCGACATGGCAGCCTTCAACAGCCGGCGTGCCGACAAGCTGGCCCGACGCCGTCTCAGAAGGGCTGCCGCCGCTATGAAGAAGCACGACAGGGAACTCTTCTACGACGAACTTCTCAAAGCTTTGTGGGGATACCTCGGCGACAAACTTAAAATGCCTACCTCGGAGCTTATGAGAGATAACATACGCCAGAAGCTCGACGCTCGCGACATTCCTCAGCAAGTCACCGACAGGCTTATACGGCTTATCGACGAGGCTGAGTTCGCCAAATATTCCTCGGCAGGCGCCTCCCAGGATATGGGCACCGACTACAAGGAGGCAATCGCTTCTATCAACGAGTTGGAAAAATCTTTTAAAAACTGACTCTACAAATGAATCGCATAAGGAAATATATATCAGTAATGCTTGTCATGGCGGCCGTCATGACGTGTGTGACGAGTGCCTTCGGCGGCAAGCTTGATGAAGCGGCCGCAGCTTACGGCGCCGGCAAGTACGATGAAGCCTTGAGGCTTTACGATGAAGTGGAGCAGTCGCAGGGCGTCTCGTCACAACTCCTTTATAACAAAGGGCAGGCCTACACCAAGTCGGGAAATCTCGGCGAGGCGATGCTCTGTTACCGCCGGGCGTTGCGTCTCGACCCTTCCAACTCCAACGCCCGCCATAACGCCGCTTATATCGCCGAGCGCGTGGCTGAGGCCAACAAGGCTGAGCTCAAGGAGAAACAGAAGTCGGTACTTCCCGACGAGGGTTCCTTCTTCACTAACTTGAAGCGTCTCGTCACCGGCCGCGTCTGCGCCGACACATGGTCAACGCTGGCAGGTATAGCATTCGTGCTTTTCTGTTTGTGTGCCGCTATCTATGTGTTCACCAAGACTGTACTGTTGCGCAAGATAGGCTTTTTCGGTGGAGGGGCGTTGCTCGGACTGTGCATCATTTTCCTCATATTCGGCTTCATGGGAGCCGCCGCTTTCAACGACCATGACGAAGGCGTCGTGACCGAGTACAAGGCCGATCTGCTTGCCGACCCCGCTGCATCGGCCAAGAAAACAGGTGGCACTCTTACCCGTGGTACAGTGATGAAGGTGCTCGATACACATAAATCCGACAACGGAAAAGAGGTTTGGTACAAGGTAAGGCTCAACGACGATTTTGTGGGATGGCTTCCGGAAGGGTCGTTTGAGCTAATATAACGCCCTGATATTCAGTGACATAGGGTATTGGTGTAAATGTTTATGACAAAAACATGTTTTTAAACATGAAGAAATTATCATTTTGTTTTTTGTTATAAAGGAAAAAATGTATAATTTAGCACTGCAAGAATGACGGAGAGCCGAAAGCGGCTCCGCGCCATGAGTGACTCAAAGAAATAATACAAACTCAATACCCACCGAGCATGAGCAAGACAATCACATTCAACGAGCTGCGCAGAATCAAAGACAGCCTGCCTGACGGCTCCACCCACAGAATTGCCGATGAATTGAACGTAACCGTGCAGACCGTCCGCAATTATTTTGGAGGCGTCAATTACCAGTTTGGCAAGAATGCCGGTCTGCACATAGAACCGGGGCCTGACGGAGGAATCGTGGTCCTCGATGACACCACCATCTACGATATGGCCGTCAAGATTCTGGAGGAACAGAAAAACAAGTAAAGAAGTTCAAAGGCTGCATGACTCATAACAAGGTCAACGACCACGCCGACAACGTGGTGATGCACACGCAAGCAAAAAATCCGGGAATGAGCAGGAATCTGCTCATTCCCGTAGATTTCTCCGACGCTTCTCTCTCGGCCGTCAAGGTGGGTTTCCATTTCGCTCAGCTCCTCGGCCTCTCCCCGGTTATACTACATGTTTATCCCATGGTCTGGGCATCTTCTCCCTTTTTCGACCAGTATATCGGCGTGTATACTCCCGACGACGACGAACTTCTCGAAGCCCAGGAGGCTCACGACATTCAGAGAATAGCGGAATGCCAGCTCGACAAGTTCCGCAAGAAGCTCCGCGAACGGCAGACCGACGGATATATCCCCGACGTACCGTTCTCCACGAGTCTTCTCCCCGGCATCCCCGAGGATGTGATTCTCGATTATTGTCGCGAAAATGCCCCCCGCCTCGTGGTGATGGCTACACGCGGTATCGACAAAAAGGAGGAAGATCTCATAGGCAGTGTCACGGCCGAAGTGCTCGACTCCTGCCGTGTACCCGTGTTCACGGTGCCCGACAACTATCCTATAGCTGCCGACCCGTCGATCAAACGGGTGTTGATGCTCTGCACTCTCGAGGCTTACGATGTGGCCGGCCTCGACAATATGATGACTACCTTCGATACCCCCGACATTGAGCTCTGGCTTATGCCCATGGCTCGTAACAATCCTGAGGTGGTTGTCGACAAACTGAAAAAATTCAGGGAGAAAATATGCGACAAATGGCCTGGTATGAGCGTAAGGGTAGCCGACTCTATCTACGCCGAGGTCGACAAGTCGATTGACGACTTCATATCCGAAAAGGGAATACAGCTCGTCATCGCTCCCAACCGAAAGACAAGTATTTTCACCCGTCTGTTCCGCCCATCCGTGGCGCATCAGTGTATCTTCACCATAGATATTCCCATGCTGGCGATTCCCGTGTCAAAGGCATAAATTAAGAGAAATTACAAGGAGAAAGAAATTGATTTATCCGTCAGACTTCGAGAAAAAAATAGGATTTGATGAAGTGCGCAGGTCATTACATGAGCTGTGCACGTTGCGTCTGGGCAAGGAGTGTGTAGAGGAAATGTCGTTCTCTACCGATTATGACCACATTGTCGATGAACTCGGCTGTGTTGGAGAGATGAGGGGCATCCTATCGTCGGGCATTACGTATGCAGTGCCCTCGTCGCACGATGTGCTGCCATATCTCGTCGAGATCAAGGCTGCCAATTCATATATGTCGGCGGAACGTCTTCACCGTCTGCATCAGATTCTCCTGTCGTTCAATGAGGTGCGGAGTTTCTATTGCGCCACCGTAGATAATGACGATGATGCCACGCTCTGCTACGAATATCCCGGGTTGGCCGCGCGGTTGAGCGACATACAGGCATTCCCGGCGCTTATTAGCGAGATAGACCGCGCTATCAACAAGTTCGGGGAAGTCAAGGACAACGCGAGCACGGCTCTTTATGATATCCGACAGCAGATCAGACGGAACGCCGGCTCGATGCAGCGTCAGATGAAGATGGTGATGGAAAGGGCTCTGAAGCAGGGTCTCATCGACAAGGATGTGACGCCGTCAATGCGCGACGGGCGCCTTGTGATTCCTGTGGCCGCCGGCAAAAAAAGGGAGCTGTCGGGAATCGTTCATGACGAGAGTGCTACGGGAAAGACCGTCTTCATAGAGCCTGCCGAAGTGGTGGAGGCCGGCAACAGACTCCGCGAACTCGAGATGGAGGAGAAACGCGAGGTGACAAGAATACTCATGGATATATGTGCCTCGATACGCCCCTATATCGGCGATATATCCTCCTCGTGCATGCTGCTCGGCGTGCTCGATTTCATAATGGCCAAGGCCCGCTACGCCAACGACACCGATGCGCGTATGCCCCATATCGCCGACAAGCCGGAACTCGAATGGTACCACGCCGTGCATCCAGGCCTGCTGCTCGCCCTCCGCG
>CABUTY010000176.1 GCA_902494595.1 uncultured Porphyromonadaceae bacterium
CCCCACAATAGCCCCCATCGACGTGCCGGTGACATAATCGATGGGAATATCATTATCCTCGAGGGCCTTTATCACCCCCACATGAGCGATACCTTTGGCACCGCCGCCACTGAGCACCAGTCCGACGGTAGGCATCTTCTCCTCGGCGCCACTTACCGACAGCACCCCCAGGGATGCCGCCAGCATCGCCGCCATTATCTGTCGCCGGGCCATATCCGTATATTATATGTTTCTATTTACGTTTCTTCTTATGCGACGTCTTCTTGCGCGAAGCAACCGACTTTTTCCCGGAGGATGTCGTCGACTTCGTCTTGTTCACCTTTTTGGCGGCCGCCGAGGCCTGGGTACGGGTAGTCTTAGGCTTGCCCGGCAGAGATATGCCTTTGTCGCGGAGTTTTCGGGCACACTCGGCGGCATCACCATAATTCTGCTGCGCGGCCATGTTGAAATATTTCAAAGCCCTCGGGAGATCCTGTCCCACACCGACGCCATCGCGGAGCATCACGGCGAAACTGTATGCGCCCTCGGCATTTCCCCGTTCCGCCGCACGCCAATAATTCTCGGCAGCCACACGGTTGTCGGGTAATACCCCCTGGCCATTCTGGAAAGCCTTGGCTATGTTGAGCAATGCGAGGGTATGGCCGTTGCGTGCCGCTTTGCGGAACCAATAAGCCGCCTCCTTCACATTTTTCTGCACGCCCATGCCGTCGCGGTATATCACTCCCAGTTGATACTGGGCTTCCAGATCGCCGCTCCCGGCAGCCTTTGAATACCACTTGCGCCCCTGCTCGTAGTCGGTGTCGGTACCGATGCCCGTCATATAGCAACGCGCCACTATGCGCTGTGCCTCCGTGTCGCCATCCTTGGCCTTGGGCATGTTCTCCGTAAAATCTGCCGGCGACAGCCATTCGCTTTTCTGCGGATCATCGCATTCATGAGCCTGCACTATCGACGGCACCTGGGCCGCCGCATTCGCACTGGCCATCAAGGCCAGTACAAGATATACTGTTCTTATTCTCTTCCTCATCATATGTCGTCAAAAGGATACGGCACCCGTTGCCGGGCACCGTATCCTCTATATTGCCTCTATAAGTTATTTTTCCGCTTCGTCAGCGATGTCGGCTACTGCCGTGGTGTCGGCAGCAGCTTTGGGTGCCGGATTGTCGATCATCTTGATTTTGGTCTTGATTTCCTCGATTTCCTCCTTCAGGCGCTCAATCTTGCGCTGGAGTTCCTTCACCATGGAGTTGCCCGCTGATGATTTAACGTTGAAGAAGCCCATATTGTTCTCATAAGTGAGGAGGTCGTTCTTACGGGCTTCCAGAGCGCGCACGAGCTTGTCGCGCTCGGTGTTGACTTTCTGGCCGTCGCGCATCTTGCCGATACGCTCCTGCCAGTTGTTCATCCTTCGCGAGGTCTCACGCTCCTTGTAGGTGTTGTAAAGTGTGTCGCAAATCTCGCGGTATTCGGCGAATATCGAATCCTTGTACTTGAAAGGCACGAAGCCTATCTCGTTCCATTTGCTCTGAAGCTCCTTGACCTCGCCGATTACCTCCCGGCGGTCGCCGTCGAGAGGCAGCTCCTTGAGTTTCGCGATAATCTCCTTCTTGGCGGCAAGGTTCTCGTTTTCATCCTTGCGGCGCTCACGCTGCTGGCGCTTGCGGTCCTCGAAGAAGTAGTTGCAGGCATCGTTGAAGCGCTTCCAGATCTCCGGGCTCTGTTTACGGGGCACACTGCCGATGGTTTTCCATTCGGCCTGCAGCTTCACGACCTCATCCGTGGGATTCTTGACATCAGGATTATCCTTCAGGGCCTCAACACGCTCGCAGAGGGCTGTCTTTTTGGCGAGATTCTCGCTCAATGCCTCGCGGGTGTCGCGGAAGAATTTCGTCTTGGCCTCGAAGAAGTTGTCGCACGCCTTACGGAAGCGGGCGTATAGAGCCGCATTGGCCTTGCGCGACGCGTAGCCGTACGTCTTCCATTCCTTCTGCAGCTCCATGATCTTGTCGGTCTGCTGGTTCCACATCGTATAGTTGGTGCATTCCAGCGGATTGATCTTCTCAATCTCCTCGCAAAGACGGAGTTTACCCTCTTCGTTGACCTGCTCGTTGGCCTTGCGCTGCTCGAAATACTCCTGGTGGCGTTTGTTGACGGCTGTGGAAGCCTCCCGGAACTCCTCCCATATCGACTCACGTATATCCTTGGCAACGGGACCGATGTTGCGCCATTCCTCGTGGAGACCCTGCAGCTGTCGGAAAGCCTTTATGGGGTCTGGCTCCTTGTCAAGCTCCCGGGCCTGTTCTATAAGGCTGCGTTTGGCTTCCGTATTCTTCTTGAAGTCGAGGTCGCGGAGTTCCTTGTTCATCTTCAGATGGTCATAGAACTGTTCGCCTATGGTCTGGAAGTTCTTCCATATTTCGGTTTCAGCCGTGGGAGGCACATCCTTGATTTCGCGGAAGTCGGCCTGAAGCTGCTGGAACTCGGCGAAACGCACGTTGACATTGTCGATATCGCCGGCGATTTCGCGCATCTTGTCGAGAATCTCCTGTTTTTTCTCCAGGTTTGCGAGACGGCGGGCCTCATCGGCGGCGAGATATGCCTGTCTGCGCTCCTTGAAGGTGGCATAGAGGGCGTTGAACTCGTTCTCCAGCTCGTCGGGCATTGCCGCGAAAGCCGCCGGGTCGTTGCCTTCCTCCACGTATGCGTTGAGCTCATCGAGACGCTCACGGCTACGCACGGCGAAAAACGCCTGCTTCAGAGCCGTCACCTCCCGGTGGCTCTCCATCTTGTCGTTGTCGACAATCTCTTTTATCGCGGCTACAAGTTCCTCCTTGCTCATGTTGTGGATATTGAGCGGTGCCTCCGTTTCCGGCTGTAATGCATCCGTCGCTTCCGAAACCATTTCCGCCGGGGATTCTGTCTCCTCACATTCTTCTGTTACAGTGTCTGCCGTAGCAGCGCAGAGTTCGGCTTTCTCCTCTTCCTGAGGCCATGCCTTCTTGTCCAGTTCGTCCATTCGTTTGTAGGTATTTGTGCCGCATCTCACAGGCAGTTGTCGCCGGTTACGATGCCGATCTTTTTTCAAAGTTCAAATATACGCCTTTTGGTTGGCTTTACAAAATATTTCTGCCGTAATCGTTAATTTTAGTGCGCGTTCCTCAAAATTTATTCCACCGTGGCCTTTATCACGCGGATATCCTCCAATGGTTTGTCGCGTCCGTCGGTGGCTGCGTTCTGTATCTTCTCCACCACGTCCATGCCGTCGATCACCTCGCCGAAAACGGTGTACTGATTGTCGAGATGCGGGGTGCCGCCTATAGTCTTATAGTCCTCGGCGATATTGGCAGGCAACGTATCGGGCACACGGCTGTATTTGTTGCCGGTCACTATGTAGAACTGGCTTCCGCTGCTGCGCCGCTCGGGATTGAAGGCGTCGCCGGTACGCGCCGCCGCCACCGCCCCATACTTATGGTAATGCTCCGGATACTTTATCTCGGCCTCTATGGTATAGCCTGTATCGCCGGCTCCTAACGGACCATTGCCCGACTCTTTGGAGCCGGGATCGCCTGTCTGCACCATGAAATCCTTGATCACACGGTGAAACAATACGCCATTGTAGAAACCCTCCTTCACCAGCTTCACGAAATTGTCGCGATGTTTCGGCGTGTCGTCGTAAAGCTTGATCTTTATGGGTCCCATTGTGGTCTCGAGGTCTACCACCGTCGCCTTTCTTGTCTCTCCGCTCACTCCTGCTGCCATCATACTCAATATCAATAGTACTATTACTGCAATCTTGTTCATCACATAGGGTCTTGCTCGGGATGGAGACGTTTGTAAATACGTCTGAAATTGTCGTCGCTCTTTCGGAGCTCATCGGCGTGGTCTTCGTAATCCTCACCCCAGATGGCTTCGAGGAGAGAAGCTATATAACGACGTTCGCGGTCTTTCTCTATGGCGCTCTCTATCAGCGGCGCCAGCCAAGGCTCAAAACGCTCACGGTCAACAGCCGCAAGATAGCGCGCTGTGCTCGCCATAAACTGTCCCGTAGTGTCGGCTTCCTTCAATTCCTCTATCTTGTCGCCCAGCTCTGAACCTATCGTGGATACATTGTCCACGATATATTCGTAGATGCGCATCCCCCTGCTCTCCTGTGCTTCTTTGTCGTTGCTATCCATGTTCTCAGAGTGTGTTTACTTTTAACACGAATTTAATATCGAGTGTATTTGCTTAATTCTATTGGCTTCCCTAAAGGATATTTTTGGTGAATTTCTCCAGGTATCATCAGTCGCATAGCCCGCTA
>CABUTY010000177.1 GCA_902494595.1 uncultured Porphyromonadaceae bacterium
CGCAAGCACCATCGCCTCTCTCGAAAGCCTTTAGACGGCATCCCTTAAAATTATCTGCATATGGATCCCAGACAAAAAATAGAACGGCTGCGCCAGGAGCTTAACCGTCATAACCATAATTACTACATCCTCAACGCGCCGGAAATATCCGACCGGGAGTTTGACGCCATGATGAAGGAACTGGAAACCCTCGAGGCCCAGTATCCTGAATATCATGATGATTTGTCGCCGACGCAGCGAGTGGGATCCGATCTCTCCAAAGGCTTCGAGCACATCACCCATGCACGCCCCATGATGTCGCTGGCCAACACCTACAACATCGAGGAGGTGGATGAATGGTTCGGGCGTATCTCCCGACAGCTCGAAGACCAGGAGTTCAACATCGTCGGCGAAATGAAATTCGACGGCACGTCGATATCCATCACCTACCGCCACGGGCGCATGGTCAGGGCCGTGACTCGCGGCGACGGTACCCAGGGCGACGATGTCACCGCCAACGTCAAGACCATTCGCAGCATACCTCTGCAGCTCCTGCCCGGCAACTGGCCCGAGGAGTTCGAGATCCGTGGCGAAATCCTCATGCCCTGGGAGGTGTTCGAGAAGCTGAATGCCGAACGCGCCTATAACGAAGAACCTCTCTTCGCCAACCCGCGTAACGCCGCCTCCGGAACCCTCAAGACCCTCGACTCGCGGGAAGTGGCCAGACGTCACCTCGACGCCCGTTTCTATTATCTGCTCAGCGACAACCTCCCTTTCGACAACCATTATGAGAACATGCTTGCCGCCGAGCACTGGGGCTTCAAGGTCTCCAAAGCCATGGCCCTCATGTCGACTCTCAAGGAGGTCGACGACTATATAGCCTATTGGGATGAGCACCGCAAGGAACTCCCCGTGGCTACCGACGGCCTCGTGTTCAAGGTCAACAGTCTGCGGCAGCAGCTCAACATGGGGTATACCGCCAAATCGCCGCGATGGGCCGTGGCGTTCAAATTCAACCCCGAGCGCGAATGCACCCATCTGAAGTTCGTGTCGTTCGAGACGGGACGTATGGGCATAGTCACGCCTGTGGCCAACCTCGAGCCGATACTCCTGTCGGGAACAATCGTGAAACGCGCTTCGCTGCACAACGACGACATAATGCAGGAACTCGACATTCATCAGGGCGACTGGCTCTATGTGGAGAAAGCGGGCGAGATCATACCCCAGATCATGGGCGTCGACATGAGCCGCCGCGACCCGGAGGCTCCCAAGGTTGTGTTCGTCAAGGAATGCCCGGAATGCGGCACCCCACTGCGGCGCATCTTCGGCGACGCCGCATGGGTTTGCCCCAACAAGTATGGTTGCCGTCCGCAAATCACGGGCCGTATAGAGCACTTCTGCGCCCGCAGAATGATGGATATCGACGGTATCGGTGAGGAAACCGCCGAACTTCTGTTCGCCAACGGACTCGTGGAGAATATCGGCCAGATTTACGACCTTACCGAGGAGAAGCTCTCCCGCCTCGACCGTATAGGCCCCAAAACTGCCAAACGTATCATCAAGGGTATAGAGGAATCGAAAAGCCGCCCCTTCGAGAGGGTGCTCTATGCTCTGTCGATTCCCAATGTGGGCGAAACCACTGCCAAGCGGCTTGCCGCCGGCGTCGTCGACATGGATAACCTCATGAGCATGGATGTGGAACAGATTGCCGCGATTCCCGACATAGGTCCCGTAATCGCAAAAGGGATATACGACTTTCTCCGGGAGCCTGTGAACATCCTCAACATCTCGCGACTCCGTGAGGCCGGTGTACAGCTTCGCGTAAGCGAAGACCGCCTCGCACCGGCTGGCACTGCCCTCGAAGGCAAGGTAATCGTCATCTCCGGCACTTTCGCCCATCATAGCCGCGACGAATACAAGGAGATCATAGCCCGCGAGGCAGGCAAGAATGCCGGCTCCATATCCAAGAAGACCAGCTTCGTGCTTGCCGGCGAGAACATGGGCCCCGCCAAACGCGACAAATGCGCCGCCCTCAACATCCCCATCCTCACCGAAGACGAATTCCTCGCCCTCCTGGCCAAAGAAGAATAATCCCCCAGCCAATTGGCCCAATGTTAAATAACTATGTTATAAAACATATTTTCACAACAATTTTTATCTCCCCGGCGTTATATAGTCGTAAGATTTCGAGGATGGCCGCAAACATCTTTAACCAGGCCATTCGATTTATTAACCGGAAATGTCCGGGATGAGGGCGCCCACGCCGCCACATGAATTACACATTGCTGCTCATCAACCCATAATGAGTATCCTCCCCGAAAGGGAATCCCCGTTGATTTAAGAGACAAGAGTGAATCAGGCTGCTGACATGCTTGTGTAATGACCCGGAATTTCGTAAATGATGAAAGGAATCAGATTATGAAAACGCTGAAACACCTGGTGATGCTTTACTTCGTGCACTGCGCCGAAGTATACAAAGACACCGACAACACCTACGGCTTCCGCCTATGAGAGAGAATTACTGAAAGAGTGCCCCAATCAGGTTCATAACCCCTATGACACCCGGGGCTGAATTGACTGAAGTTACAGAAGGGAGGTATGACGCACCGTCATGCTTCCCTCTAATTTGTGGAGCTGTTGGGCAGGAAAGCGAAAATCACTGCGGCCACCAGACAGACAAAGGCGCACAGATGATTCCAGTGAAGCCGCTCCCCCTGAAACAGAAGCATGGCTATCACTGTGAACACCGTCAGCGACACAGCCTCCTGGATAATCTTGAGCTGGAAGAGCGAGAAGGGCCCTCCGTTGCCTATGAACCCAGTACGGTTGGCCGGTATCATGCAGCAGTATTCCAGGAATGCAAGCCCCCACGACAGCAGTATCACCGCTATCAGCGGCCAGCTCTTGATAAGCCCTGCCGACTGCAGCTTCAGATTACCATACCACGCCAACGTCATGAAGATGTTGGAGATCACCAGCAATAATATCGTTATAAACGCCGCCTTCATATTCTTTCAGATTACAAAAATTTCGCCGTCCGACATAGCCGCCTAAACCGGATGCAAAATTAACGAAAAATTTGTAACTTTGCACCCTAAACTTGTTAGACATGAACATCAAGGAAATAGCAGAAGGGATAAGATATGTGGGGGTCAACGACCGCGTCACAGAGAAGTTCGAGGGAATGTGGCCATTGCCTTATGGTGTGAGCTATAACTCCTATCTTGTGGAGGGGAACGAAAAGACGGCCCTTATGGATACGGTGGAGATAGATGGTGTGAACCGCTATCTCGACGAAGTAACGGCCGCACTGCAGGGTCGCGCGCTCGACTATCTGGTGATACATCATATGGAGCCCGACCATTCGGGGTCCATTCCTGAAGTTCTAAAGAGATGGCCCGGCATCAAGGTGGTGTGCAGCAGGCAGGCCGCCGACATGGTGAAAGGATTCTATCATGTGGAGGATGCCGACATGTTCATCATCGTCAACGACGGCGACTCCATAGACCTTGGCGGCAAGACGCTGCAGTTCGTGATGACGCCCATGGTGCACTGGCCCGAGACTATGATGACTCTCGTGCCGGAACTGAAGCTCCTCTTCTCGGGCGACGCTTTCGGCTGCTTCGGAGCTCTCAACGGAGCCATCATCGACGCCGACATGGATACGTCGCGCTATATCGGCGAGATGTACCGCTATTATTCCAACATCGTCGGCAAGTATGGCAAATTCGTGCAGAATGCCTTGGGGAAGCTGGAGGGCGTGGCTCTCGACTACATATGCTCCACGCACGGGCCGGTATGGCATGAGCGCATCGGCGACGTGACGGCTATCTACGACAAGCTTAGCCGCTACGGCAGCGAGCCTGGTGCCGTGATTGTTTACGGCTCGATGTATGGCAACACGGCGGCCGTGGCCGAGGAGATAGCACGCGGTCTGGCTGACGCCGGCGTAAGAAACATCATCGTGCACAACGCCTCTGTAAGCCCCATGAGCGTCATGATCAGCGACGCTTTCCGCCATAAGTGTCTGATAGTAGGGAGCGCCACTTACAGCATGACCCTTTTCCCGCCCGTAGCCGCATTCATCGAGGCCATGAAGGTGCGCGAAATCAAGGACAAGGTGTTTGCCGGATTCGGCGGTTATACCTGGGCTCCCAACGCCGTGAAGGGAGCCATGGAGAAATTCTGCGCCGAGACCGGTATAGAGATGCAGGAGTTCGTGATGATGAAACAGAGCATCGACTCCTCCGTCAGAGCACAGGCTTTTGAGCTTGGCAAAAAACTTGCCTCCCTC
>CABUTY010000178.1 GCA_902494595.1 uncultured Porphyromonadaceae bacterium
AAGCTGCCGAAGCCAAGGGCAACGAGGCTGCCGCCGGCGGCGACGTGACTGGCCCCGTATTCAAGGCTCCTATGGGCGGTACCGTCATTGAGGTGATGGCCAAACCTGGTCAGAAAGTCAACGTCGGCGACGTGGTGCTCGTTTACGAAGCCATGAAGATGGAGAACGACCTCGCCTCCGACATGGCCGGTACAGTGAAACGCATCCTCGTCAACGAAGGCGACGTAATGGCGACCGACCAGCCGATCATCGAATTCGAGTAATTCCACCATCATCCCGAACAATCGAGTCCCGACCTTTCGGCCGGGACTCTTTCTTTATGAATGACTTTGTCCTGATTTTTCCACGCCGCTTCTGTGAATAGTCTGTAAATTAGCATGGTTAAGTTCTGTGTGCTCTCAGGGCAATTCCTGTTTAGTTCTGTGATTCCAAAAACGCGACGTTATGGATACTTTTTGTAGATTCCGAGATTTTTTGTAATTTTGTGCGCCAATTAGTGGGATCGCGACCTGCTAAACATGAACAAACTTTTAAAGTACGTACAGAGAAAATGAAAAAAGATCTTCATCCGAAGGATTACCGTGAGGTTTGCTTCAAGGATATGTCGAACGATGAGACATTCATCACACGTTCCACGGTAGCCTCACGCGAGACTATCGAAATCGACGGCAAGGAATATCCGCTGGTAAAGCTTGAAATCACCAGCTCATCGCATCCTTTCTTCACCGGCAAGCAGAAGCTGGTGGACACCGCCGGTCGCGTCGACAAGTTCCGCAGCCGTTACGGCAACCGTTCCAAGAAATAATCGCTTTGATGATTATCCTGAAGGCCTTCCCCGCGAAGGTCTTCTTTTTTATATTTCCATGTCGGCGGCATGTATGTACCGATTTCTCAATGTCGGTTTTTTTTGCTAATTTTGCATTCCGAAAATCCCAATTCAGATGATATTACCAGTATATCTATATGGCCATCCGGTATTGCGTCAGGAGGCCGAAGACATAGACGCCGACTATCCTGGTCTCGACAAGCTTATAAAAGATATGTTCGAGACCATGTACAATGCCGAAGGAGTGGGACTTGCCGCTCCTCAGATCGGCAAGTCCATAGCAGTCATAGTTATCGACGGAACCCCTCTGGCAAAGGATTTTCCCGAATGTGCCGACTCTAAAATGGTGCTCATCAACCCGCAACTCGACATAATCGACGACTGCGAGCCCGTGACACGCTCCGAAGGATGCCTCTCACTCCCCGGTCTTTCGGAAAACGTGAAACGCACAGAGCATGTGCGCCTCGAATGGCTCGATGAAAACATGAAGCCCCATACCGCCGAGTTCAAAGGTTTCATCTCCCGTATCATTCAGCATGAGTACGACCACCTCCTCGGCGAGGTCTACACCGACCATATATCCAGCATCCGCAAGCAGATGATCCGCAACAAGCTCCACAACCTTGAGCGCGGTAAAGCGAAATGCGATTACAGAACCGTTGCTAAGCAAAACCGATAAAACCATGGCCGACGATAAAAAAGTGATATTCTCCATGGTGGGAGTCAGCAAGATCGTCCCGCCTCAGAAACAGATACTGAAGAACATCTACCTGTCGTTCTTCTACGGCGCCAAGATAGGCATCATAGGTTTGAACGGCTCCGGCAAATCGACATTGCTGAAGATTATCGCCGGAATCGACAAGAGCTATCAGGGGAATGTGGTTTTCTCGCCCGGCTACAGCGTGGGCGACCTGGAGCAGGACCCGAAGCTCGACCCGGAGAAGACGGTGCGACAGGTGGTCGAGGAAGGTATGCAGCCGGTGATGGACCTCCTCAAAGAATACGACGAAGTCAACAATGCCTTCGCCGACCCGGAGGTACTCGAGGACCCCGATAAGATGAACAAGCTTATCGACCGTCAGGCAGAGCTGCAGGACAAGCTTGACGCCGCCGACGCCTGGAACATCGACAACAAGCTCGACCGTGCCATGGATGCCCTTCGTTGTCCGCCCGACGACCAGCTGGTCAAGCACCTCTCCGGCGGCGAACGCCGACGCGTGGCACTCTGCCGTCTGCTCCTCCAGCAACCCGACATACTGCTGCTCGACGAGCCTACCAACCACCTCGACGCCGAGTCGGTGCAGTGGCTCGAGCAGCACCTCGCCCAATATCCGGGCACCCTCATAGCCGTGACACACGACCGTTACTTCCTCGACCATGTGGCAGGATGGATTCTGGAGCTCGACCGTGGCGAAGGAATCCCCTGGAAGGGTAATTATTCCTCATGGCTCGAACAGAAGACGCAGCGCATGGCCCAGGAGGAGAAACAGGCCTCCAAACGCCGCAAGACACTCGAACGGGAACTCGAATGGATCCGCATGGCCCCCAAGGCACGTCAGGCAAAAGGGAAGGCACGTCTGTCGAGCTATGACCGTCTCCTCAACGAAGACCAGAAGGAACGGGAGGAGAAACTCGAGATATACATACCCAACGGTCCCCGTCTGGGCAACAAGGTAATCGAAGCTTCGGGCGTGGCCAAGGCCTATGGCGACAAAGCCCTCTTCACCGACCTCAACTTCATGCTGCCGAGCAACGGTATCGTGGGCGTGATAGGCCCCAACGGCGCGGGAAAGACCACCCTCTTCCGCCTCATCATGGGCATGGAGAATGCCGACCGCGGCACCTTCGACGTCGGCGACACCGTCAAGATAGCATATGTCGACCAGAACCACAAAGACCTCAACCCCGATAAGAGCGTCTACGAAGTTATTTCGCAAGGCGTGGAGTCGTTCCGCATGGGCGGCCGCGATGTCAACGCCCGTGCTTATCTGTCGCGATTCAACTTCACCGGTGCCGACCAGGAAAAGAAGATAGGCGTCCTCTCCGGCGGTGAAAGAAACCGTCTGCACCTCGCCATGGCATTGAAAAGCGAGGGTAACGTGCTCCTCCTTGACGAGCCTACCAACGACATCGACGTCAACACCCTGCGTGCCCTCGAGGAAGGTCTCGAGAATTTCGCCGGCTGCGCCGTTGTCGTCAGCCACGACCGCTGGTTCCTCGACAGGATAGCCACTCACATCCTCGCATTCGAAGGCGACAGCAAGGTCACATTCTTCGAAGGAAACTATTCCGACTACGAGGAGTTCAAGAAGCGACGCGATGGCAACGACGATACCCCGCACCGAATACGTTACAAAAAACTGATATAACCCTTTCAACAGCAGGAATCGGAAACCCGATTCCTGCAATATTTATCAATTAATAATCAATTATTCCTTCAATAGCAATTGCATTTACATGGACTGGCTTATTGAATTATTCAAACCTTTCAACACCTCCCTTGCCAGCACGATATTGCTCTATTCGGTAGTGATATTCGTGGGCATATGGCTTGGAAAGCTGAAGATCCTGGGGGTATCGCTGGGCGTGACGTTCGTATTGTTCGTCGGGCTGTTGCTCGGCCATCTGGGCTACACCGCCGACGGCAACGTGCTCCATTTCCTGCGTGAGTTCGGCCTCATCCTCTTCATCTTCTCCATAGGTATGCAGGTAGGTCCCGGCTTCTTCTCGTCGTTCAAGGAGGGAGGCGTGCGCATGAACATCCTCGCCGTGTCGGGGATACTCCTCAACGTCGGCATCATGCTTGCCATATACTTCCTCCAGGGAGGCGCCGAAGGCTCCACATCGATATCGGAACTTGTGGGCATCATGAGCGGTGCCGTCACCAACACCCCCGGACTCGGCGCCGCACAGCAGACTTTCCTGCAGGTCGTCCCCGACGGTTTCGACGTCAGCCAGCAGATGTCGATGGGTTATGCCGCAGCCTACCCACTCGGCGTTATCGGCATCATCGTCACAATGCTGGTGATCAAGAAGATGTTCAAGGTCAACTTCGACAAGGAGACCGCCGAACTGGAAGCCGAATCAAGCAGCGACGAGCTTACACCCTACAAGGAGACATTCCGCGTGACCAACGAGCTGATAAACGGTCTCTCCATGCTCAAGCTGCACACGCTCCTGTCGGCCAACTACGTGGTTTCGCGTATCGAGAAGCCCGACGGCACCGTGATCATTCCCACATCCAGGTCGGTGGTGGAGCTCGGCGACCTCTGCCTGATAGTATGCCGCAAGCAGGACGTGGAGATTTTCGAGCGTTTTCTCGGCCCTGTCGTGGAGAAGAAATGGGAGATGGACCGCGGCCCGGTAGTGTCACGCCGCATACTCGTGACCAAAACAGAATATAACGGCGTAAAGCTCGGCTCGCTGCATCTGCAC